>CAISKG010000310.1 GCA_903885855.1 uncultured Planctomycetaceae bacterium | reverse complement strand
GATCCACGACGCGCAGCAGCTCCGCCCCGGCGGCGAGGCCGAGAATCTCCTCGCGCCGCTCGCGGTGGGCGTGGCGGAGGATCGCCGGCACCGCGCGGAACGGCTCGACGCGCGTCACGCCCGGCAGCCGCTCGAGCCCCCCGAGCGCGTCGCCCGACACCGCCTCCTCGAACGTGATCGCCCGGTCGTAGCGCTGCACGACGGAGAACTGGAACGCCCCGAGCGCCCCGACCGCGTCCCCCACGAACATCCCCAGCACCATCACGGCCACCCCCAGCGCGAGCCCGAGGACGGCCAGGGCGCTGGCCACCGGACGGCGCTCCAGGTTGCGGAGCACCATCCGCGGCAGCAGCGGCGCGCCGGCGAGGAGCCCGAGGCGCTCGAGCACCGCCGGCCGGTATCGCGCCGGCGCCTGTGGCTGCATCGCCGCCGCCGGGGGCACGCGCGCGACCGCCGCCAGGGCCCGCGCCACCCCCATCGCCGCCGCGACCGCCGCCACCGCCCCCCCGGCCGCCATCGCGGCCGGGTCGGGCTCGAAACGGAGCGCGGGAAAGCGGAAGAATCCGGCGTACATCCGGGCGAGCCCCACCCCCAGCCACCATCCCGCCACGATCCCCGCGACCGTGCCGGCCACGACCACGATCCCTGCCAGGCCGGCGTAGTGGCGCGCGATCGCGGCGGGGGAATGGCCGAAGGCGGCGAGCGTGGCGATCTGCTCGCGCTGCCCCGCCACGAGCCGCGCGAGCACCAGGTGCATGAGGATCGCCGCGACGGCCAGGAAGATCACCGGGGCCACGAGCCCCATGTTGCGCAGTTCGCGGAGTTCGTTGACGAGATACCGGTGGGAGGGCTGGTCGGCCCTGCCGTGCGCCGCGAGGCCGCCGTAGCGCGCGAGCTCCGCGTCCACCAGCGCGGCCGTCGCGCGCGGGTCGGCGCCCGGGGCGAGCGTGGCCACGACGTCGTTGAAGGCGTCGGTCATGTCGAAGGCCGCCGCGAGCGTGCGGCGGTCGAGCCAGAGCACGCCGAACGACCGGTCGTCGGGGAAGGGCACGCCGGGGGGAATCGTGTACACGTACTCCGGCGACGTGGCGATCCCCACGATCGTGAGCGTCGCCAGCCGCCCGCCGAGCACCGCCCCGACGCGGTCGCCCGGCTCGAGCCCGTGCGCCGCCGCGAAGCCCACGCTCACGAGCGCCTCCTCCCCGCGCTCGTCGGCGGGCATCCTCCCGCGCGTCACGTGGACGAGACACAGGCCGGCCTCCGCCGGCAGCGACACCAGCCGCGCCATCACCGGCAGCGGCGGGCCGTCGGGGAAGCGCAGCGTCGCCTCCTCCACGACGCGCGTCTCGAGGCGGTCGACGCCGGGGAGGGCGGCCAGCCGCCGGGCGAGCGTCTCGGGGGCCCGGCGCAATCCGGCGAAGAGATCGGGGAAGCGGGCCGCGGCCTCGTAGCGCCGCTGCTCGGCCTCGAGCGACCGCAGCATGCTCCACGACATCACGAGCACCGCCACGCCGCAGGCCGTCACCGTCACCACCGCCGCCAGTTGCGGGGCGAGGCGGCGCAGGTCGCGGAGGAGCTTGCGGTCGAGCACGCTCATGGATCCCTCACCAGTCGAGCGACGCCGCCGGGGCCCGCTCCGCGTTGACGCGCTGGCCGACGATCCGCCCGCCGGACATCGACAGCACCCGGTCGGCCATGGCGGCGATGCCGGCGTTGTGGGTGATGAGCACCGTGATCGCCCCGACGGCGGCCGCGACGCGCGCGATCGCCTCGAGCACCACCACGCCGGTGCGCACGTCGAGGGCGCCGGTGGGCTCGTCGCAGAGCAGCACCGCCGGCCGCTTCACGATCGCCCGCGCCACGGCCACCCGCTGCTGCTCCCCGCCGGAGAGCTCGGCGGGAAAATGGTCGGCCCGGTCGGCGAGGCCCACGAGTCCGAGGGCCTCCCTGGGCGGCATCGCGTCGGCCGCGATCTCGGCCACCACCGCCACGTTCTCGAGCGCCGTCAGGGCCGGCAGGAGGTTGTAGAACTGGAACACGAAGCCCACGTGCTCGCGCCGATAGGCGGTGCGCGGCGCCTCGTCGTCGCCGGCCAGATCGTGGTCGTGGAAGAAGACGCTGCCGGAGGTGGGCGCATCGAGCCCGCCGAGGACGTTGAGGAGCGTCGACTTCCCGCTCCCCGACGGCCCGAGGATCACCACGAACTCGCCCGGAAAGAGATCGAGATCGACGCCGTCGAGCGCGCGGACGGCCCCCGCGCCGGTGGCGTACGTCTTGGTGACGCCGCGGAGGCGGAAGGCCGGGGCACGCACGCAGGGCTCCTCACCGGGCATGCCCCATCCTACGGCGGCGCAGGGGACGGCCGCCGGGGCGGGGTCAGTTCCCCGCCGGCCCCGCCCGCAGCAGGGCCACCAGATCGAGGATCTCGGCGAGCGAGAGCGTGTCGAGGAGCCCCTGCGGCATCGGCGACACCGCCGAGGGATGCGACGACTCGATCTCCGAGCGGGCGAGCGTGACCCGCGCGCCCGTGAGGACGTCGGTCTCGACGGCGATCTCCGTGGCGTTGACCATCGCCGCCCGCCCCGTGACCGCCCGGCCGTCGGCGAGGACCCAGGTCGTGGCGTGGTATTTGGGGTCGACCACCCTGGAGGGCTCGAGGATCGACTCCACGATCGCCCGGGCATCGAACCGCTTCCCGAGCGCCGACAGATCGGGCCCGATCGACGAGCCCGAGTCGCCGAAGCGGTGGCACTTCAGACACTCCGCCGCGGCCAGCGCCGCCAGACCGGCGTCGCGCTCGCGCCCGTCGACGGCGCCGGCTCCGAGCGCCCCGGACACCTCGTCGAGCGTCCAGCGCCGCACGACGGGCCGCGCCGGGCGGGCCGCCGCCTCCTCCGCCGCCGGCCGCTCGAGCGCCGCGAGCTCCCCGGCCAGTTCGGCCCGCTCGTCGTCGGCCACCGTCGCGAGAAGGTCGGATTGCATCCGGGCCACGATCTGCGGGAGAAGATGCCCTCCGCGCCACGACCGCGCGCCCGCGAACCAGCCCAGGAGACGGCGGTGCGCGGCGAGCGTCCACGGCCCCGGGAAGCGCACGAGCGCGTGCACGCAGTGGATCTCCTCCTCCCGGCTCGCCGCCCGATCGAGCCGGGCGAGAACGCGCTTCAGCGCCTGCGGATGGCGACTGGCGACGAGGAGCTCGACGACCTCCCGCTGCACCGCGGCCGAGGGGTGCCCGTCGAGGCGATCGAGCAGCACGCGGACCCCCGCCTCCTCGGCCTCGGCCGGCCCCACGCCGCGCGCCATGAGGATCGCAAGCGCGCGGAGGGCGAGCAGCACCTCCGCTTCCCCCTCGCCGATCGGCCCGGCGAGGACCGCGCGGACGACGTCCCGCCGTTCCCCCACCGGCGCCATCCGGGCCCGGGCGAGCAGGGCCTCGCCCCGCGCCAGCGGATGCCGCTCCGCGGCCGCCCGGTCGCGCCAGGCGTCGAGCGGCTGGCGCTCGAGCGCCGCGCGGGCGGCGAACCGCAGCCAGCGATCCTCGGCCGAGAGATCCGGCCACAGCTCCGCGACGGCGGCCGGCTCCGGCGGGGCCACGAGCAGACGCTCGAGTTCGTGCCGCCTTCCCCGCGCCCTCCGCGCGGCCTCCGCCACCGCCGGATCGACGGCCGGCGCCGCGGGCACCCGCGCCGCGTCGCCCGTGAACGCCACCCGGTAGAGCCCCGACTGCGACCCTCGGCCGCCGGTGATGAACCACAGGCAGCCGTCGGGCCCCACGGCCATGTCGCAGACGTTGAGCGGCCCCCCCTCGGCGAAGAGCTCGTCACTGCCCACGTAGGTCGCCCCCTGCGGCGTGAACCACACCGCGAGGATCCGCCCGTGCTGCCAGTCGGCCATGTAGCAGGCCTCGCGCCACTTGCCGGGGAAGTTCGACGCCGTGCCGAAGAGGACGCCGGTCGGCGACCCCAGCCCGGTGTCGAGCGTGGAGGGGAGGCTGTCGGGGTAGTGCACCGGCCACTTCGAGGTCCCCCAGCGCCAGCCGTACTCGCCCCCCGGCACCACGTGGTTGACCCGCGTCGGCCGGTACCACGGCTGGCCCACGTCCCACTCCATGTCGGCGTCCTGGGTGAACCACTCGCCGTCGGCGTTCCAGGCCGCATCGACCTGATTGCGGAATCCGCCGGCGATCACCGTCCAGCGGGTTCCCTCCGGATCGAAGCGCAGCAGGTAGCCCACGCGGTCGTCCTGCCCGGCGTCGGCCGGGTCGAGGAGCAGCCGGTCGAGGCTCGCGCCGGCGTAGGGGGAGGCGGGGTCGGTGCCCTCCGGAAACGTCACGTCGTTGCCGACGATCGAATACAGCGCCCCGTCGGGCCCCACGGTGAGCTGGTTTTGGCCATGCCCGTAGCGGCTGCGATAGTCGAAGGATTTCAGGAGCGTGCGCCGGGCGTAGCGGCCGTCACCGTCGGCGTCGCGGAAGCGCCACAGTTCCTTGGAGTCGGTGGCGTTGACGTAGAGCGAATCCCCGTGGACGAGCACGCCGCGGCAG
>CAISKG010000309.1 GCA_903885855.1 uncultured Planctomycetaceae bacterium | reverse complement strand
GGAGCCGCGGCGCGGCGTCGGTCGCGACTGCCTCGACGGCACCGTCGCGACGCTGCGCACCGGGTGGGGAGCGGGGAGCGTCCGCGTGCTCTTCGACTTCGGTCCGCCGGTGCACCGCCTGGAGATCACCGCCGGCGACCGTCTCGTCGTGGACGGCGCCTGGGAGTTCCAGGGCTCGGCCGACGGCGCGGCCGTGGAGCCGGAGGCGGCCTGGACGGTCAGTTGCCACGAGTCGGACGACGACGCCACCTTCCTCGAGGTGACGGCGCCGCTGCCCGGGGGCCTGCAGGCCGAGCGGGTGATCGTGCTCCTGCCCCAGGCGCGCGTCGTGCTCCTGGCCGACGCCATCACCGACGGCGGTGCGCTCCTGCCCGCGGCCCGGCGGCCGCAGCACGTCCTCCTGCGCTCACGGCTCACCACGGCCGGCGGCGGCGCGGTGCCCGAGGACGAGACGCGCGAGCTCCTCCTCCAGGCGGGCCGGCGCCACTGGCGGGTGCTCCCCCTGGCCCTGCCGGAGTGGCGCTGCGCTCCCTCCCCCGGGTCGCTCGAGTGCGCCGGCGACGTCCTCGAGCAGCGGGTCGAGGCCCACGGCGGCCGGGTGGTCGCACCGCTGTGGATCGACGCCGATCCGCGCCGTGCGCGGCGGCCGCTCACCTGGCGCCAGCTCACCGTGGCCGATTCGCGCTCGAATCTCGGGCGCCACGAGGCGGTCGGCTTCCGCGTCCAGGTCGGGCAGGAGCAGTGGCTCCTCTACCGTGCCCTCGACACGCCGCGCAATCGCACCGTGCTCGGATGCAACGTGGCCTGCGAGTTCCTGGTGGGCCGGATCAAGGCTTCCGGCGAGGTGGCGCGGACCCTCGAGATCGAGTGAGGGGGCGCATCCCGTGGCGATTCCTCCACCCCGTGCCGACGGCCACGACGACGGCATGCCCGGCATCGTGCGCGCCACCTTCGAGCGCGTCCGGACGGAGGTGGCCGCCGCCTGTGCGCGCGCCGGCCGGGATCCCGGCGGCGTCACGATCGTCGGGGTCACGAAGTACGTCGGCGTGGCGGCGGCCGGGGCGCTCCTCGCCGCCGGGTGCACCGACCTCGCCGAGAGCCGGCCGCAGGCCCTGTGGGACAAGGCGGCGGCGCTGCCCCGGGCACGCTGGCATCTCGTGGGGCGTTTGCAGCGCAACAAGGTCCGCCGCACGCTGCCGCTGGTGTCGCTCCTCCACACCCTCGACAGCGTGCGCCTCCTCGGCGCGATCGAGGAGGAGGAGGGGGCCGGGCGGGTGCTCGAGGCGCTGGTGGAGGTGAATCTCGACGGCGATCCGCGCCGCGCGGGCGTGGCTCCCGAAGGCCTCGGAGCGCTGCTCGATGCGGCCGCCGCCTCGGCGCGGGTGCGCGTCCGCGGGCTGATGGGCATGGCCTCGCTGTCGGGCGGCGGCGGCGGGGCGGACACGGCACGCCGGCAGTTCGCGGCGCTGCGGGCGCTGCGCGATCGCTTCGCGGCCGATCATCCCGGGCTGGTCGAGCTCTCGATGGGGATGAGCGGCGACTTTCCCGAGGCGATCCTGGAGGGGGCGACGATCGTCCGGATCGGGTCGGCGCTGTGGGAGGGGCTCGGCGCGGGGGCCTGAAGCGGGGGTCAGTCCTCCTCGAAGCGCACCTCGAGGATCTCCATCCGCATGGTGCCCGCCGGCACCTGGATCGAGACCGTCTCGCCGACGCGCTTGCCGAGCAGCCCCTGCGCCAGCGGGCTGGCGACGTTGATCCTGCCGGTGTCGAAGTCCTCCTCGCCGGCGCCCACGAGGACGTACACCTCCTCCTCGTTGAACTTCAGGTCCTTCACCACCACCGTGGCGCCGAACACCACCTCGCCGTTGGCCTCCTTGGCCCGCTCCACGATCACCGCCCGCGCGAGCTTGTCGGCGAGCATGTTGATCTTGGCCTGCATCATGCCCTGGCTCTCGCGCGCGCCGTGGTACTCGGCGTTCTCGCTGAGATCCCCCTCGCTGCGGGCCGCGGCCACGCGGGCGGCGAGCTTGGGCATCTCGACGGAGTTGAGGTGATCGATCTCGGCGCGGAGCTTCTCGTAGCCGGCGCGGGTCATGGGGATGCGATCGGACATGGGCACCTCGACGGAAGGGAAAGGACGGTGCGGCGGCGTCGCGGGGTCCGGCGGCGGGGACGGTCAGCCCGTGCCCGACGCGTACAGGAGCCGGCCGCAGCTCCGGCAGGAGACGACCCGCCCGGTCGTCAATTCGGCGACGGTGTTCGGCGGCAGCTGCTGGCAGCAGCCCCCGCAACTCACCCCCTCGAGCACCGCCATGGCATCGGCGCCCTTGCTCTTGACGACGCGCCGGTAGGAATCGAGGAGGTCGGTGGGCAGCTCCTTCTCGGCGCTCTGCAGATCGGCCGAGACCCGCGCCACCTCGGCGTCGAGGCTGCCGCGCTCGCCCGCCACGCGCTGGCGGAGGTCGTCGAGCGCCTTGGAGGCGGCCCGGACCTCCGCCTCGACCGGCGGCACCGCGGCCTTGAGCTGGTCGACGCGCTCGAGCGTCTCGAGGATCTCGTCCTCGAGGACGCTCTTGGCGGCCTTGTCGGCGGCGATCTGCTCGCCGAGGAGCTGGTATTCGCGGTTGGTCTTGGCGGCGTTGAGCTTGGTCTCGCCGTCCCTGATCCGGACCTCCATCGACCGCAGTTGGAGCTGCTTCTGGTCCCCCGCGAGGCGGGCCTTCTTCACCTCCTCCTGGATCCCCTGGAGCCGCAGGGCGGCGGCGTCGTGCTCCTTGGAGGAGGCGTCGATGGCACGCGGGCCGGCGGCGATCCGGCCGCGCAGGTCCTCCAGCTGCCGGTGCATCCGGTGGATCGAACGGATCGCATCGACGCTGACGGCGAGGGGCATGGGAGGGCCGAGCGGAAGGAAGGAATCCCCGGAACCGCCCGGCATCCTACCAGACTCCCGCCCCCCGTTCACGCCGTCGGCATGACCGAGCCGCCGGTCCTCCGCGGGGCCCTCGGGGGGCCGCCGCGGAGGATGCCGGGTGGCGATGCGGCCGCGGTCCGGGGGTCAGCCCGGCACGCCGCCGAGGAAGCTCTCGAGCTGCCGCGAACGCACCGGATGCTGCAGCTTCTTCACCGCCTTGGCCTCGATCTGGCGGACGCGCTCCCGCGTCACGCGGAAGATCCGGCCCACCTCCTCGAGGGTGTAGGTGTAGCCGTCGGTGAGGCCGTAGCGCAGGCGGATGATCTCCCGCTCGCGGAAGGTGAGCGTCTTGAGGAGGGTGTCGATCCGGTCCTTGAGGAGCCCGTGCGTGGCCGACTGGGTCGGCGTCTCGGAGCCGGTGTCCTCGACGAACTCGCTGAAACTCGCGTCCTCGCTCTCCCCCACCGGGCGGTCGAGGCTCATCGGCTGCCGTCCCATGTCGAGGACGCGCCGCGCCTCCTCGATCGCCACCCCGGCGGCCTGTGCGACCTCCTCGGTGGTCGGTTCGCGGCCGAATTCGTGGAGCAACCGCTTGGAGGTGGTGCGGAGCTTCGAGAGGACGTCGATCATGTGCACCGGGATGCGGATCGTGCGCGCCTGGTCGGCGATCGCGCGCGTGATCGCCTGCCGGATC
>CAISKG010000308.1 GCA_903885855.1 uncultured Planctomycetaceae bacterium | reverse complement strand
GTCGACAGCGCCGCCGTCGGCGGGGTTGTAGTTGTAGTAGGTGCCGGCGTTGGCCGAGTAATCGCCCCCCGCCGCGGCGGCGAGGACCAGCGGGGCCTCGTTGTTGTTGTCGAAGTTGCGCGTGGCGTTGGGCGCCCGGCGGCTGGGGCAGAAGAGAACCGTCACCGGCGTGCGCATGGCCCGCGAATTCACGCTGTCGTCGCAGCGGGCGCCGGCCACGTACGCCGCGTGGATCGCCGTCTCCTCCATGAACGGCAGCAGGCGGAAGGCCCACCCCACCCCCATCTGGTCGCGGGTGTTGCGCCCCGATGGGTAGGTCTTCTTGGCGTCATGGTGGACCGTCACCGCCAGCCCGATCTGCTTGAGGTTGTTGGTGCACGACATCCGGTTGGCCGCCTCGCGGGCCGCCTGGACCGCCGGAAGGAGCAGACCCACCAATGTGCCGATGATCGCGATCACCACGAGCAGCTCGACGAGGGTGAAACCGCCAAGGGCACCCCCGGGGGCACTGCCTCCGGCGACCCCGCGACACGCTCCGGGCTGATTCTCGTTCCGACGACCATCGTGCGTGGCGATCATGGTGGTGGCTCCGGGCCGGCGCCAGTCCCGGTCCGACAAGGGCCGGGGAGGGCGAGGCCGAAAACCCAGATTCTCCCGCCGCCGCAGGGGGGGAGTCAAGGAATGGCGGGCTCACTGGGGTGGCACAAATCCCGCAGTTTGCGCTGCTTTCCAGGGGCCGGCCGTGCCCTGGAGGCTTGGGCAAGCGCGGGGGAATGGATCGCATCCCCCGCGCGAGCGATGCCGGCCGGCCGAGGCGTCAGCCCCGCCGCACGAAGCTCCCCACCCGCTCGCCGGCGATGGCCCGGCCGATGTTCCCCTCGCGCCGGTAGTTGAAGACGAGGATCGGCATGCCGTGCTCCATGCACAGCGACACCGCGGTGGCGTCCATCACCCGCAGCTGCCGCTCGCGCACCTGCTCGTAGGAGAGCTCCCGGTAGAGGATGGCGTGGGGGTTCTTCTCGGGATCGTCGGAGTAGATCCCGTCCACCCGGGTGGCCTTCATGAGGATGTCGGCACCGAGCTCGAGGGCCCGCTGGGCGGCGGCGGTGTCGGTGGTCACGAACGGGCTGCCGGTGCCCGCCGCCAGGATCACGATCCGCCCCTTCTCGAGGTGGCGCCGGGCGCGACGGCGGATGTAGGGCTCGGCCACGCCGTCCATGCGGATCGCCGTCATGAGGCGCGTCTGGGCGCCGAGGCTCTCCAGGGCGTCCTGCAGGGCCAGGCCGTTGATCACCGTGGCGAGCATCCCCATCGAGTGGGCGGTGGCCTCCTGCACGCCGCTGTTGCCGGCGGTGAACGAGGCCCCGCGGAGGATGTTGCCCCCGCCGATCACCACCGCCACCTCGACCCCGCGTGACGCCGCCAGGAGCGTCTGCCGGGCGACGAGGAGCACCTCGTCCATGGCGATCCCGCGCTCGCCCGGGCGGGCGAAGCTCTCCCCCGAGAGCTTGAGGAGCACGCGGCGGTAGGTGGGCTCGGCGGCCCCGTCGGGCGCGCCCTCGCGCTCGGCCGGGGCCGGTGCGGCGTCGCGCCGCGGATCCGCTGCGTGGTCCTGGCCCCGGTCCATCGCTGGTCGCTTCGCTTTCGCCGGCGTCAGCCGCCGAGCTTCCAATTCTCGACGCGCTTCACCTCGAGCCCGGCCGACTTCGCCAGCTGCCCGACGGTCTGCTTGTCGTCCTTCACGAACGGCTGCTCGAGGAGCACGCACTGGCTGAAGAAGTTGCGCAGCCGCCCCTCGATCATCTTGGCGATGATGTTCTCCGGCTTCCCCTCGCCGCGCGCCGCCTCGGTGAGGATCTCGCGCTCCTTGGCCACGACGGCCGGATCGAGATCCTCCTTGGTGATCGCCTGGGGCGCCAGCGCCACGACGTGCATGGAGATGTCCTTGGCGACGGTCGCCGCCTCGGGTCCGCCCGTCTTCCCGGCGATCTCCACGAGCGCCGCCTTCGAGCCGTCGTGGTGGGCGTAGGCGCCGCACGGGGCGTCGATCCGGCAGATGCGTGCCAGCTCGAACACCTCGCGCATCCGATTGAAGAGGTCGTCCTTCAGCTCGGCGAGCGTCTTGTCGGGGTGGGCGTGGCTCTTCTGGGCGAGGAGCTCATCCGGGGTCTTGGCCCCCGGGCCGAGGGCCAGCGTCGTGGCCATGTCCTGCGCCAGGGCCTTGAAATCCGGGCCGTTGGCGACCGGCGCGCTCTCGCACTTCAGCTCGATCATCGCGCCGACGTTGCGCGACGGATCGGCGTGGACCGCCAGCCGGCCGGTGGAGGTCTCGCGGTCGGCACGCAGGGCCTGCGTCTTGATCCCCTGCTTGCGCAACCATTCCATCGCCTGCTCGGTGTTGCCGCCGCACTCCAGCAGCGCCTTCTTGCACTCCATCATCGGCAGGCCGGTCTTGTCACGCAGTGCCATCACCGCTGCGGCCGTGATCTCAGCCATCGGAAGCGCTCCTGGCGGAAGGATGGGGAAAGGGGATTCGGGAGTCGGTGGGAACGGATCGGCGGAAATGACGCGTCACGCAGGAAGGCGACGACGGCCCCGTCGGCCCCGGGCCGGCCGGAGCCGGCCGGGCCCGGTGAACGGATGGCTGCGCGGAACGGCCGCCGGCGGGACGGTGGTCAGGACTTCGGCGGCCGGGGGGCGGCCCGCTTGGCGACGTTGGCCCGCGCCCGGGGGGCCTGCTTGCCCTCGGGGTCGGCCCCCTCGGCGGCGGCCTGGGCGTCGGTGGAGGTGGTCGCCTTCCCCTCGAGGATGGCGTCGGCCAGCCGCGCGGCCACCAGCTCGATCGAGCGGATGGAGTCGTCGTTGCCCGGGATGGGGAGATCGACGAGATCGGGATCGCAGTCGGTGTCGATCAGCGCCACCGTCGTGATCCCCATCTTCCGCGCCTCGCTGACGGCGTTCTTCTCCTTCTTGGGATCGAACACCACCAGGCATTCCGGGAGGCGCGAAAGCGTGCGGATGCCGCCGAGATTCCGCTCCATCTTGCGGAACTCGCGCCGCAGCGACGACTGCATCTTCTTGGAGTAGGCGCCGAACTCCTCCGACGGCATCAGCTTCTCGAGCTGCTCCAGCCGCGCCAGCCGGTTGCGGATCGTGCGGAAGTTGGTGAGCGTGCCGCCGAGCCAGCGGTCGGAGACGTAGGGCATCCCGCAGCGGGCCGCCTCGCGCGAGACCGCCTCGGCCCCCTGCCGCTTGGTGCCCACGAACAGGATCAGGCTCCCGGTGGAAGCCACCTGCTTGAGGTACTTCCGGGCGCGCAGCAACCCGCGGATCGTCTCGCGGACGTCGATGATGTGGATGAGGTTCTTGCGGCCGTGGATGTAAGGCCGCATCTTCGGATTCCAGCGGCTGGCACGATGGCCGAAATGCACGCCGGCTTCGATCAATTCCTGGGCCAGGACGTTCGACACGCTCGTCACTCGTGGGGTATGGGGGGCGACCGCATCCTGCCGGCCACCGGAAACACGGGGCGGAAGGGCAGGGAGAGTCCCGCAAACTATTCGCATTTTCCGCCCCATGTCAACGCTCGACCGCCGCGCCCGCGGCCCGCACGCCCCCGCCGCCGGGGCGGCTTGAATCGCCCGCCCGGGGCAAACTAGACTCCGACCATCCTGGTGGCGGGCGTTTTGGCCCGGTTTTTGCCCTCCTCCGGACGCCCGTCGGCCCCTGCGCCCCGGTCGGCGCCGCCGGCGGGGGAGCCTGCGGCGGGCCTCGTTCCGGATCCCCGACCGGTCTGCCGTCGTGCCGGTGCCCCCTCGTCCCCCGCCCAGTCCAGACCCCCAGTCCAGACCCGCGTCCAGCTCCCGCTCCCAGCCCCCAGCCCCCGGCCCCCCGCCATGCGCCACGTCCTCTCGGCCACCGTCCAGAACGTCCCCGGCGTGCTCGCCCACGTCTCCGGGATGCTCGCCTCCCGCGGCTACAACATCGACAGCCTCGCCGTCGGCGAGACGGAGGACCGGCGCTTCTCGCGGATGACGTTCGTCCTCCGCGGCGACGACCGGGTGCTCGACCAGGTGCGGCGGCAGCTCGAGAAGATCGTGACCGTCGTCCGCGTCGACGACATCAGCTCCCGCAACTACGTCGAGCGCGACTTGATGCTCATCAAGGTGGCGGCCACCGCCGGCCCGACGCGCACCGAGGTCAAGGAGCTCGCGGAGGTGTTCCGGGGCCGCGTCGTGGACGTCGCCGTCGACAGCGTGGTGGTGGAGATCTCCGGCACGGAGAAGAAGCTCGAGGGCTTCATCGAGCTGATGCGCCCGCTGGGCATCCTGGAACTGGTGCGGACCGGCCGGATCGCCATGGTGCGCGGGAGCCCGCCGACGCGCGAGCTCACCGAGGCCGCCGACGGTGGCCGCCCCGCCGATTCGATGCCGACGCGCGAGTCGCTCGCCTGACCCGAGCGGCCCGCCCCCCGGGCCACGGCGCCGGCCGCGTCGCCGGCCGCGGCCCCTCCCCTGCCCTCCCCCCCACCCCGTTTCCAGGAGCCGTCCCTTGCCCGCCACGATCTACTACGACGCCGACGCCGACCTCGCCGACCTCGCCGGCAAGACGATCGCCATCATCGGCTACGGCAGCCAGGGGCACGCCCAGGCGCAGAATCTCCGCGACAGCGGGCTGAAGGTGGTGGTGGCGCAGCGTCCGGGCGGGCCGAACTACGACCTCGCCAAGAAGCACGGCTTCGAGCCGATGAGCGTGGAGGACGCGGTCAAGCAGGCCGACGTCATCAACATCCTCCTTCCCGACGAGCTCGCCGCCGACGTCTACAAGGCGTCGATCCGGCCGAACCTCAAGAAGGGTGCGGTGCTGATGGCGAGCCACGGCTTCAACTTCCACTTCGGGCAGATCGAGCCCCCCACCGGCCACGACATCATGCTCGTGGCGCCCAAGGGCCCCGGCCACCTGGTGCGCAGCGAGTACGTCAAGGGGGGCGGCGTGCCCTGCCTCATCGCGCTCGGCCCCGGCGCCTCCCCCCAGACCAAGAAGATCGGCCTGGCCTACGCCAAGGGAATCGGCGGCACGCGTGGCGGCGTGATCGAGACCACGATCGCCGAGGAGACGGAGACCGACCTCTTCGGCGAGCAGGTCGTGCTCTGCGGCGGCGTCTCGGAGCTCATCAAGGCCGGCTACGACACCCTCGTCGAGGCGGGCTACCAGCCGGAGATGGCCTACTTCGAGTGCCTGCACGAGATGAAGCTCATCGTCGATCTGCTCTACCAGGGCGGGCTCGAGTACATGCGCTACAGCATCTCGAACACCGCCGAGTACGGCGATTACACCCGCGGCAAGCGCATCGTCACCGACCAGACGCGGGCCGAGATGAAGAAGATCCTCGAGGAGATCCGTTCGGGCCAGTTCGCCCGCGACTGGATCCTCGAGAACCGCGGCGGGGCGGCGATGTTCAAGAGCACGCGCCGCCGCGAGCGCGAGCACGGCCTCACGGAGACCGGCCGCCGGCTCCGCCGGATGATGAAGTGGATCGAGGCCAAGGAGGTCTGATGCTTCCGCCGGATCGCGTCGTGCGATCCGTGTCGTCCCCCGCGCGAGGTCATCCGATGACGCCCGAAGAGAAGCTTTCGCGTTCGCTCTACGATTCTCTCGTGCCCGGCGACCGGGTGGAGGTCGTCCACGGCGTGCAGGTCGGCTCGAGCGCCGCCTGGAGCACGACGACGGTGGGGCGGGTGCTGCGGCGCGAGCGTCGCCGCCACGGCCTCCACTTCCGGCGCAACGCCGACGACAAGGTCTACAGCGACGTCCTCATCCTCGCCCGCGACGACGGCGAACTGACGACCGTGACGATGGACGAGTTCACGCGGCTGAAGAAGCTCTAGCCCGCCGCCGCCTCCGGGCAGCGCAGCAACGCCGGCAGGAAGCCGGCGGTCAGCGGCATCGCGTGCACCTTGGCTGCACGCATGCCGCCCCAAGCGAAAACGGGCACGATGCCCGTGTTTCGCGTGAAGCCAGCCCGCCGCTGCGGGGTCGCCCGTGCCCCGCTCGCCGGACGTTCGCTTCGGCCCTCCGGGCCTCCCGCTCACTCGGGCCCTCCGGCGCTCCGCCATCCATGGCTCCGCTTGTCGGTTACGCCGCTCG
>CAISKG010000307.1 GCA_903885855.1 uncultured Planctomycetaceae bacterium | reverse complement strand
CGGCCTTGATGCTGGCGTTTCCCGGCGGGACCTTCGCCGAATGGAAGGCCGGGGTGGCCCGCGCCGTCATCACCCCCGAGACGCCGGTCTGGCTGGCCGGCTACGGGACGCGGCGCGTGCCCGACGGGAAGCTCCACGACCTGTGGATGAAGGCGCTGGCCCTCGAGGCCGCCGACGGCACGCGCGTCGTGCTCGTGACGAGCGACTTCCAGGGGGTGCCGGCGAGCATGAGCGACCGCGTCTTCGCCGCCGTGGAGGCCCGCCACGGTCTGGGGCGCGACCGCCTCATGATCACCTTCTCCCACAACCACTGCGGCCCACGCCTCGGCGACGACCTCCAGGACTACTACCCCGAGGATCCCGATCAGGAGGCCCTCGTCGCCGCCTACACCGACGCCTGCGTGGAGCGGATGACGGCGCTGGTGGGCGAGGCGATCGAGGCGCTCGCCCCGGCGACGCTGGCCACGGGGCGCGGCAGGTGCACCTTCGCCGTCAACCGCCGCGCCAACGCCGAGGCGGAGGTGCCGGCGCTGCTGGAGGCGGGGACGGCGCTCGCCGGCCCCGTGGACCACGACGTGCCGCTGCTCGTGGTGCGCCGCGCGGGGGACGACGGCGATCCGCTGGCGATCCTCTTCGGCTACGCCTGCCATCCCACCACGCTCAACTTCACCACCTGGTGCGGCGACTATCCCGGCTTCGCGCAGCTGGCCGTCGAGGAGCGGCACCCCGGCGCCGCGGCGATGTTCGTCAACACCTGCGGCGGCGACCAGAATCCGCTCCCGCGGCGCTCGGTGGAGCTGTGCCGGACGTACGGCCTGGCGCTGGCTGCGGCGGTGGAGGAGGCGCTCGCCGCCCCCCTGGAGCCGGTCGGGCCGGGGCTCCGCGTCGCCTTCCGGCACATCGAGCTGCCCTACCTCGACGTCGCCACCAGGCCGGCGCTGGTCGCCGCCGCCGCCGACGCCAATCCGATCAAGGCACGCTGGGCGCGGCGGCTGCTCGCGCGCCTCGACGCCGGCGACTCCTTCCCGACCGCGGCCACATATCCGCTCCGCGCGTGGCGCCTCGGCGGGCGGCTCCTCGTGCTCGGCATGGGGGCGGAGACGGTGGTCGATTACGCGCTGCGCTTCAAGGCACGCTACGGCCGCGACACGCTCGTCTGCGGCTACGCCGACGACATGCTGGCCTACATCCCCTCGCGGCGCGTGTGGGAGGAGGGGGGCTACGAAGGGGGCTCGTTCTTGTACGAATACGGCAGGCCGGCGACGCGCTGGGCCGGCGACGTCGAGGATCGGATCGGCTCGGCGGTCGATGCGCTGGTGCGCGAGGTCGGCGGCGGCTGACCGCCGCGGGCCGCGGCGGTGGCCCCGACGGCCCCGCGCGGCGATACGGTATGATGCCTCCCGCACGGTCCCCGGTGGGGCGGACCGGATGCGGCCCCGGGATCCCCTCATGCGGCGCGCGTGGCGACGGCCGGCGTTCGGGGCGGCACCGCGCCGCCACGACGGCACCGCGCGGCGGGCGTGGCCCGTCGTGGCGCTCCTGGCGATCCTGGCGCTCCTGGCCCCATCGACCGCCCGGGCCGACGATCCTCCCGCGGCCGCGGCGGCGCTCGCGGCGGCGATCGACGCGGTGGTGGAGGCCGGGGCGGTCGGCCCGCTGGCCCCCCCCTGCTCCGACGCCGATTTCCTCCGGCGCGTCCACCTCGATCTCGCCGGCACGATCCCCTCCCCCGAGCGCACGCGCCGCTTCCTCGCCGATCCCGCGCCGACCAAGCGGGCCGCGCTCGTCGAGGAGCTGCTCGCCGCGCCGGCCTTCGCCCGCCACTTCGCCCTCGCGCTCGACGCGATGCTCCTGGAGCGGAAGAACCCCGGCGGCGACGCTGCGGCCTGGCGCACGTTCCTCGCCGAGGCCGCCGCGGCCGACCGTCCGCTCGACGCCCTCTGCGCCGAGTGCATCGCGGCCGACGGCGCCGATCCCGCCACGCGGCCGGCGGCGACCTTCTTCCTCGTGCGCGAGGCCGATCCGCTCCAGATGACGCGCTCCATCGGGCGCGTGTTCTTCGGCCGCGACCTGCAATGCGCGCAGTGCCACGACCATCCCAACAACGCCGACATCCGCCAGACCGACTACCACGCCCTGGCCGCGTTCCTCCAGCGCACGAGCCTCTTCAAGGCGGAGGGGGACCCCAAGGCGATGCTCGCGGAAAAGGCCGACGGCGAGACCGAATTCACGTCCGTCTTCACCAAGGAGCACCAGAAGGGCGTGCGGCCGC
Source organism: uncultured Planctomycetaceae bacterium (assembly GCA_903885855.1). Classification (GTDB taxonomy): domain Bacteria; phylum Planctomycetota; class Planctomycetia; order Pirellulales; family UBA1268; genus QWOP01. The sequence continues at coordinate 848 of CAISKG010000307.1, read as the reverse complement.
GCCTTCCCGCGGGCGGCACGCTCGTGGCCGAGCCGCTGCCGGAGGCCGCCGACGCCTACCTGACGGCGCCGGCGAAGAACGTGCGCGCCGTGCCCGCCCACAGCCGCCGCAGGACGCTGGCGGCGATGCTCGGCTCGAGCGAGGAATTCCGGCGCACGATGGCCAATCGGCTCTGGGCGCTCATGACCGGCCGGGGCCAGGTCCACCCGCTCGACGGCCACGACCCCGATAACGCGCCCGCCCACCCGCGGCTGCTCGCACTGCTGGCCGACGCCCTCCGCGACGGCGGCTTCCGGGCCAAGCCGATCCTGCGCGCGATCGCCCTCTCGCGCACCTACCAGCGCTCCTTCGAGCCCCCGGCGATCGACGCCGCGGCCGCCGCGGCGGCGGGCGCGCTCGCCGACGGCCTCGCCGCGGCACTGCCCGGCCGCGAGGCGGAGGCTTCCGCGCTCGACGAGCGGGCCCGGGCGGCGGAGAGCGCCTTCGACGCCCTCCTCGAGGCCGATCGAGCCGCGCTCTCGGGGCTCCCCCCGCTCCTCGAGGCGCGCGACAAGGCCCGGGCCGCAGCCGACTCAGCCGGGGCCGAGAAGCGTGCGGCCGACGACGAGCTCGCCCGGCGCACGGCCCAATCGGAGGCGCTCGCCGGCGCCGCGGCCAAGGCGGCCGAGGCGGCGAAGCTGCTCCCCGACGACAAGGTGCTCGCGGGCGCGGCGGAGATCGTCACGGCGCGGGCGGCGGAGTTCGCCGCGACGCTCGAGGGGGCCAAGGGAGGAGTGGCCGCCAAGGCCACGGCGCTCGAGGGAGCCGGCGCGGCGCTCGCCGCGGCGCGCGAGGCGGTGGCCACGGCG
>CAISKG010000306.1 GCA_903885855.1 uncultured Planctomycetaceae bacterium | reverse complement strand
GTCAACCTGCTGGCCACCGACCATCTCCCCGCCGACTGGCGCTCGGCCCTGCCGGCCAACGAGCTCGGCCGCCTCGCCGAGCGCCTCGACGAGCTGGCCCTCGAGGCGCGGGCGCTGGAGCGGGCCGCGGCCGCGGCGGCGGGGGCCCCACCGCCGGACGAGGCGGCGCTCCATGCCCGCTGGCGGCTGGTCGGCGACCAGGCCTTCCCGCGCCGCGCGCTCGCGCGCGGCCAGGACGACTCCTCCCCGCGGATCGCCGTCGACCACGACCAGTGCATCCTCTGCGACCGCTGCGTGCGCGCCTGCGGCGACGTGAAGCAGAACCACGTCATCGGCCGCTCGGGCAAGGGCTACGCCACGCACATCGCCTTCGATCTCGACGACCCGATGGGGAGCTCGAGCTGCGTCTCCTGCGGGGAATGCATGATCAGCTGCCCGACCGGCGCGCTCGTCTTCCGGGAGCCGGTCGCCGAGCACGCGGCCGGGGCCGGTGGCGGGGCCGTCGGTCCGGAGGATCTCGCGCGCCATCCCCTCTTCGCGGCGGTGCCCCCCAAGTTCCTCGCCTGGAACACCGCCTCCGTCATGCGCCGCCGCTACGCCGCCGGCGACGTCATCTGCCGCGAGGGGGAATACGCCTCCACCGCTTCGTCATCGTCCGTGGCCGCGTCGGGGTGTCGATCGGCGGCGCCGACGACGCCGGGCGCGGCGGGGGGATGTGGCGGGCGATGGTGCGCGGCGCCACGCGCTGGATCCAGGGGAGCCGGACGCGCCCGGGGGCGGCCCTCGAGCCGCGCCGCCAGCGCGTGCACATCGACGGGGCGCGGTCGCTGGAGCTGCGCGACGGCCGTTGGGTCGACGAGATGGGCCCCGCCGACGTGATCTTCGGCGAGATGTCCTGCCTCAACCACTACCCCCGCTCGGCGACGGTCGTGGCGCTGGAGGAGACGGAGCTGCTGGAGATCCGCCGCAACGTGCTCCACATGCTGCAGCGCCACGAGAGCTCGCGCCGGATCCTCGACGACGCCTACCGGGGCCGCTCCCTCGCGCGCGAGCTGCGCCAGCTGTCGATGTTCTCCGGCCTCTCCGAGGAGGAGCGCGCGCGGTGCGCCGCGATGCTCCGCGACCGGGCCGACATCGTGCGCGTCGACCGGGGGCAGCCGATCTTCCGCCAGGGGGATCTGGCCCAGGACTTCTTCAAGGTGCGCCTCGGCTTCGTGAAGGTCTCGCAGCGGATCGGCGACCAGGAGCGGGTCATCGATTACCTCGGCCCGGGGCGCACCTTCGGCGAGATCGGCCTGGTGTCGGCGGTCGTCGATCTGGGCGACGCGTTGGCGCCGTCGGCGGCCCAGCGCGCCCGGCGCACGGCCACCTGCACGGCGCTCGACGACGTGGAGCTGGTGCGCATCCGGGGGGAGGACTTCCGGGCCCTCGTGGCCGAGTTCCCCGCCGCCCGCGAGCATCTGGTGGCCGAGGCGCGGCGCCTCCTCGAGCGCGACGCGACCCGGGAGGCGGCCACCGACGGCAACCTGGGTGATTTCCTCGAAAACGGCCTCTACAGCGCGCAGAAGCTGCTCGTGCTCGATCTCGAGAGCTGCACGCGCTGCGACGAATGCACGCGCGCCTGCTCCGACACCCACGAGGGCGTCACCCGGCTGATCCGCGAGGGGCTGCGCTTCGAGAACTTCCTCGTGGCCAGCTCCTGCCGCTCCTGCCTCGATCCCTACTGCCTCGTCGGCTGCCCGGTGGACGCCATCCACCGCACGCCGCGCGACGGCCATCCCGGCGCCGTGGAGATCGTGATCGAGAGCCACTGCATCGGCTGCGGTCTCTGCTCCACCAACTGCCCCTACGGCAACATCTCCATGCACCGCACCACGGCCGATCCGGCCGCCGAGCGGCGCGTGGCGACCACCTGCGACCTGTGCCGCGATCTCGTCGGCCCGGACGACGACCCGAGCTGCGTCTACGCCTGCCCGCACGACGCCGCCTTCCGCATGAGCGGCCGGCAGCTCTTCGAGCTGGTGGCGGCGCGGAGGAGCGACGCCGGCCAGCCCCCGGCGCGCTGAGGACGCGTCAACGGGCGGTGCGGACGCCCGTGCCGCCGATCAGCGGGCCGGCGTGGGAGCCGGCGCGGGAGCCGGCGCGGGAGCCGGCGCGGCC
>CAISKG010000305.1 GCA_903885855.1 uncultured Planctomycetaceae bacterium | reverse complement strand
GTAGCGCGCGGGCGTCCCGGTGGCGAAGCCGGCGAGGAAGGCCGGCCAGTCGCGCCCGTCGCCGGCCAGCCGCGCCGCGCGGAACGCCGCCAGCAGCGCCGCGCCCCAGGCCGTGCCCTCGGCGGCGCCGGCCAGCAGCGTGACCGGCGTGCCGAAGGCGTCGGCCAGCACCTGCGCCAGCCCCGGCGTCCTGGTGATGCCGCCGGAGAGCACGATCTCGTGGCGCGGGTAGCCCTGCGCCTCGAGGATGTCGCTGCCGGCGCGGAGGTTGAAGACCGTCGCCAGGAGCATGGCGCGGGCCACGTTGCCGGGGGTGGCGTTGCGCTCGTTGAGCCCCATCACCAGCGCCGTGCCGCCGCGGGCGACGCCCGCCCCCGGCTCGTCGTCCATGAAGGGGAGGGCGAGGAGGCCGCCGCAGTCGTCCGGCGCGGCGAGCACCATCGGCATGATGGTCGCGAAGGCGTCGCCCCCCGCGCCGGCGCCCGCCAGGCCGAACATCCCCACGACCGTGTTCATGGGGGTGGTGCCGTTGCGGATCCAGACCATGTTGATCGGCTTGCCGTCGGGGGCGCAGAAGTGGTCCACGGCGCGCGCGATGCCGCGGAAGGGGCGGTCGCCGACGGAGTTGGAGACGACGCTCGTGCCGAAGCTCATCGACACCTGCCCCGCCGTGCCGATCAGCGACCCGGCCAGGGCCGCCGGCTGATCCCCCTCCGCCGCCGCCACCGGCGTGCCCTCGGGGAGGCCCAGGAGCGCCGCGCCATGGCGGTCGAGCGCGCCGGCCTCCTCGCCCGCCCGGGCGACCCGGGGGAGGAGGTCGGCGAGGCGGGGGAAGGGGCCGCCCGGCTCGGCGGCCACGATCCGGTCGTACTCGGCGAGGAGGCGCCGGTCGTAGTCGAGCGTCGCCTGGTCGATGGGGAACATCCCCGCCGCGTCGCCGATCCCCAGCACGTGCCCCCCGGTGAGGCGCCGCGCGATCCAGCCGGCCGGGGTGGTGAGGGAGGCGGCGCGCCGGGCCAACTCGGGGCGGTGGCGAACCGTCCACAGGAAACGCGCCGCGGTGATGCGCTTGGGCATCTTCACGCCGAGCCGCTCGGTGAGCAGCGCCGCCTCCTCCTCGTTGCGGCCGTCGCACCACAGCCGCGCCGGCGCGAGCACCGCGCCCGAGGCGTCGGCGATCACCTCGCCGTGCATCTGCCCCGCGATGCCGACCGCGTCGACCGCGGAGGCGCCGCCGGCGGCCCGGGCGTGCATCTCCGCGGCCGCCTCCCGCAGGGCGCGCTCCCAGTCGTCCGGACGCTGCTCGTAGCACTCGGCGCCGAGCCCGGGCACCATCTCGTAGCCTGCCTCGCCGGCGGCGAGGATCCGCAGCGCCGCGTCGGTGGCGATCACGGTGAGCCCCTGCGTGCCGGCGTCGATGCCCAGGAAGCCGCGCGTCGATCCCATCGCTCACCTCGATTGGCTGGTGCGCCCCCGCGGCGATCGCTCAGGCGCGCCGCGTTCCCGCTCCCGGCGGCCGTCGCCGCGTTCGCTTCCCTGGGAGCGGAGGGGGGCATCATAACGGAGGCGGGGCGCGCGAAGGCCGGGGGTCTGGGGGGGCAACGGCGCATCGCTTGCGACCGGCGCGGACCACCGCTACCCTCACCCAGCGGGGGGATTCCACACCGATCGGCCGCGGTTCACGCGGCTGTCGCCCCCGCGATCCAGGAGCCCGTGCCATGGCCCGCCGATCCGACCGCCGATCCGACCGCGCGCGCCGCGCGGCGCGCCGCCACCGCTTCTCGCTCGGCGGCGTCGAGGGGCTCGAGCGGCGCCTCCCGCTGGCCGCCAACCTGGGCACGTCGCTGTGGCGCATCTGGGGCGACCGCACCCCCGGCACGGTCGACGACACGATCGTCGTGCAGCGCGATCCGGCCAACTCCGGCACGCTCCAGGCGATCGTCAACGGCAAGGTGGTGGGCACGCGCGCGGAGTCGATGGTGCGCACGCTGCAGGTCTTCGGCGGCACCGGCGCCGACACGATCCGCATCGACCTCCCCGGCAACACGCGGCTGACCACCTGGCTCTCCGGCGGCGCCGGCGACGACGACATCACCGGCGGCCCGGGGGCCGACCGGATCGACGGCGGGCCGGGCCGTGACCGGCTCAACGGCGGCGACGGCGCCGACACCATCTCCGGCGGCGCCGGCGACGACGACATCGTCGGCGGCCGCGGCAACGACTGGCTCGCCGGCGACGGCGGCATCGACACGCTCCGCGGCGGCGCCGGCCGCGACACCCTCCACGGCGGCACCGGCAAGGATCACTTCTTCGGCGAGCCCAAGGTCGACCGGGCCTTCCTGGCTTCCGGCGAGAAGCTCGTCGGCAACGAATCCACCAATCCGCTCCGCACCGTCTCCGACGCCGACGCGCTGCGGGCCTGGTACGTCGACACCGCCATGCGGCAGTGGGGATCCTCGCTGGGGAAGGCCGTGCCCTGGAATCCGTGGGTGATGCGCGACTTCGCCGGGCTCGCGCAAACCTCGGGCGCGGCAGTCTCGTCCACGAGCAAGCCCGATCACTCCGACACCAACACCCAGGTGGCCGGCGTCGACGAGGGGGATCTCGTCGAGACCGACGGCCGGTCGCTGTTCGTGATCGCCGGCGACGGCGTCGACATCCTCCGCGCCTGGCCGGCCGAGAGCCTCGCCCCCGAGAGCCACGTCTCCATCGCCGGCGACGAGCGCTCGATGTTCCTCCGCGGCACCACGCTCACCGTGCTCTCCCAGGAGTCGACCTGGGAGGCCGCCGACGGCTCGACCGCGGCGCCCGCACGCATGGCCTACGGCGGCTGGGTGGACGCGGGGTGGCGCTGGACGACGCGCGTGATCGTGACCGTGATCGACGTCTCCGACACCTCCGCTCCGGCGATTCTCGAGTCGACCGCCATCGACGGCTGGCTCGTCGACGCCCGCGCCGTGGACGGCCGGGTGGTCGTCGTCACGCAGGACGACATCGACATTCCCGTGCCGAAGGTGGTGGAGATCGAGGGGGCGGAAGGCGGCAAGGGGAGCGGCGAGGCGTCCCCGCCCATGGACGTCGGCGTCGGGATCGTCATGCCCTTCGTCCCGGAGAACGACGGGGCGCGATTCGCCTACGAGAGCGAGGCCTCGTACCGGGCCCGGCTCGACGCCGCCTGGGCCGCGGGCGTCCTCCCCGGATACGCCGTGTCGTCGTTCGGGGCCTCCTCCTCCGGCAGCCTCGTCGACGGCGCGAGCACCTGGGTGCCGCTCGATCCGGAATCGTCGCAGCTGCTGAGCGTGACCACGTTCGACGTCGGCGACGCCGACGTCGGCCCCACCGCCGTGGCCACGGTGGCCGGCGTGTCGGGCACCGTCTACGCCTCCGCCGGGTCGCTGTACGTCGCCGCCTCGCACTTCGGCGCCTGGTGGGACGCCACCGACGTCGGCGTGACGACGAACGTCTACCGTTTCGACATCGCGGCCCCCGCGGTGGAGCTGGCCTCGATGGGCTCCGTCCCCGGCTACGTGCTCGACCAGTTCTCGATGGACGAGCACGACGGGCTGTTCCGCGTGGCGACGACCAACTGGTCGGGCGACGGTGGCTGGAACTTCACCAACACCTCCGCCGGCGTCCACGTCCTCGGCGAGGACGACGGCAACCTCGTGGGGGTCGGCTCGGTGACCGGCCTCGCCCCGGGCGAGCGGATCTTCTCGGCCCGGTTCGCGGGCGACGTGGCCTACGTGAGCACCTTCCGCCAGATCGACCCGCTGTTCGTGATCGACCTCTCGGTGCCGACGGCGCCGCGGGTCGCGGGCGAGCTCAAGATCCCCGGCTTCTCCACGCTCCTCCAGCCCCTCGACGCCAACCATCTCCTCGGCGTCGGCCGCGACGTCGATCCGGTGACCGGGCGCGTGCTCGGATTGCAGCTGTCGATCTTCGACGTCTCCGACGCCTCGAAGCCGACGCGCGTCGCCACCCACACGTTCCCCGGCGACGGCTGGGCCTCCTGGTCGCCGGCGGCCTGGGACCACCACGCCCTGGCCTGGTTCCCCGCCGAGGGGATCCTCACGCTGCCGGTGCAGCAGGGGGACTGGTGGAACACCTCCGCCACGCTCGAGGTGTTCCGGGTGACGCTCGGCGGCGGGGCGGGCTTCGAGCGCCTCGGGTCGATCACGCACACCGCGCCGGTGAGCCGCGCGGTGCGGATCGGCGGCTACCTCTACAGCATCTCGGCCGACCCCTGGAGCGCCGGCGAGGTGCGCGTGCACCCCATCGACGACCCCGGCACGCAGGTGGCGCAGGCGTCGCTCTCCACGCGCGACGGGTCGTTCGGCCCGATCGTGGTCTGGTGATCCGCGCGACCGGCGCGGGGCCCGTCGGCGGGCCGTGGGCGCGGTGATCGGCCGCGGGATCCGGCGGCGGATCACTTTGTCCACAGCCTGCTAGCCGTCCCAGCGGGCGTTCTCGCCCGGCCCGCGGGTGCCGCAGAAGACCACCTCGATCCCCAGCGCCCGGGCCGCCGCGGCCTTCGCCAGCGCGCAGCGGTCGGCGGCGGCGGCGTCGCTCGCGTAGGCCACCTGCACGTGGTTGGCCTTGTGGCGGGCCATCATCTGGTCGCGCGACACGCCGTAGGTCACGGCGTGCATGATCGGCCACTGCTTGGTGGTCGATTCGAGCCGGCGGCGCGTCTCGGCCTCGGGGAGCTTCACCACCCCGGCGCGGCCGATGTCCATGCAGAGCTTCTCGGCGGGCCCGGTGCCGTCGACCCAGATCCGGCTCCACACGATCTCGCCCGGCTTGGAGACGCCGGCGAGCGTCGAACCGCCGAGGCGGAAGTACATGGGCGGCTGGCGGAAACCCTCCGCCCCCTTCCAGCCGCCGATGAAGTGCGCGGGGGGGGCACCGCCGGAGATCTCGAACACCCACACCCACTGCTCGGTCGTGCCGGAGCGGTCCCAGTCGCCCCAGCGGATGTCGTGGAGGGTGTTCTCGACGGGCTCGCCGAGGGCCTCGTGGACGCGCTGCGTGAGGAGCCCGTCGAGCCCGGCGCACTCGTCCACCTCGTTGAAGTGCGTGAGCGGCCGCCCCTTGAAGAGCGGCTTCGAGGAGCCGGCGGCGCACACCGGCGGGCGTTTGGAGTCGTTGAGCATCCCCTCGACCAGATCGCTGGCGGGGAGGAGGTCCTTGAGGCCCTGCTGGTACTGGATGCCGACGAGATCGCAGCCGAAGGTGCCGGCGAGGCGCAGCGTGGCCACGTACATCCGGCACTGGAGCAGCACCTGGGCACGCGTCAGGTCGGTCGCCTCGTGCTTCCCGAAATGGAAACGCATCCCCGCCTTCTCGAGCCAGCGGAGGACGTCGCGGGCCTCGGCGTCGGAGACGCGCTCCACGGTCTCGTGGTACAGCGCCGACTGGCTGAGCCGCTCCTTGAAGACGCCGGTGGCGTGGAGGAGGCGGTCGGGGATGATGGCGTTGTACATCCCCATGCAGCCCTCGTCGAAGACGCCCATGAGGGCCTTCCGCCGGACGAGATCGGCGGCGATGCGGCGCCCCGTCTCCTCGAGCTTCGCGGGGACGCGCACGGCGCCGGCCGGGACGACGTGGCTGGTGTCGTGGTGGACCTTGCCGGTCTCGAGCCAGGCCTTCAAGTGGCGGGCGAAGCCGGGGCTCGAGAAGTCGTCGGCCCACAGCGTGGCGTAGGGGACGCCGGCCTTGGTGAGCGAGCCGTTGAGGTTCAGCATGCCGACGAGGCCGGGCCACTGCCCCGACCAGTTGGCGACGGTGAGGATCGGGCCGCGGTGGGAGGAGAGGCCGGGGAGGACGTGGTTGGAGTACTGCCAGACCGCCTCGGCGACCACCAGCGGCGCGTCGGGGTCGATCGTCGCGAAGACCTCGATCCCCTCGCGGGCGCTGCCGATGAAGCCGTGGCCGCGTGCCTTGGAGGCGGCGTGCCCGCGCACCAGCGCCCGGCCGGCGGCGGCGAAGGCCTTGCCGAGGTCGGCCTCCATCTGCTTCTGCGCCGGCCAGCAGACGCGGTTGGCCTCCTCGCGGAGGTCGCCGCTGGCGACGAGGACGACGTTCCCGCCGCGGCGCGGCGCCGCGGCGGATGTGGCGCGGGACGAGGCTGCCATGACACGCTTTCCGAGGGGTGCCCGCGGGGGCGCGGAGGGGGAACGCGGCGGTTGGAACCCGGGGGTCTGGGCAAACTATACTCTTCGCCGCGGCGCCACGGGGCGGCGGGGGGATCGTCCGCGATCATCCCCTCCGACCCGCGGCCCGCGCGACGCGCCGGCCCCGAGCCGGCACGTCGCTGGCCGTCGAGATCGGACCGCCCGAGGAGCCTTCCATGCGTAGCGTCCCCCTTCGTCCCGCCGGGATTCCCTCTCGCCAGCGGGCGCCCCGTGCAGATC
>CAISKG010000304.1 GCA_903885855.1 uncultured Planctomycetaceae bacterium | reverse complement strand
GGGAGCCGCCGCCGGCCTCGGGAGGGGGGGCCTCCTGGAACTTCTCCGCCTGGCCGGTGAGTTCGTAGAGAAACCGGCTGGGGCGGCAGGGGCGGCTCTTGCCCCACTTGAGTCGCGACAGGCACAGCGAGAGCACAAGGCGCTTCCGGGCGCGCGTCACGCCCACGTAGGCCAGGCGCCGCTCCTCGTCGATGGCGGGCAGGCCGTCGCCGACCGCGCGGTGGTGCGGCAGGATGCCCTCCTCCACGCCCGCCATCCACACCTCGTCGAACTCCAGCCCCTTGGCGGCGTGGAGCGTCATCAGGCGCACCGCCCGCACCTCCGGCCCGTCGCCGCGGTGCCGCTCGGATTCCTTCACGTCGAGGATCAGCTCGTCGAGGTAGTCGCGCACCAGCCGGGCCGGGTCGGTGGTCGTCGGATGCTCCCGGCGGTGCTCGACGAGCCCGTTGACGACCTGCTCGACGCACGCCCAGCGCGACTCGAACTCGGCCGCGTCCTCGTACTCGCGCTCCAGGAACGCCCGGTATCCCGACTGCTCGAGCAGGACGCGCAGCGCCGCCGCCGGATCGGCCGCGCCGGGGACGAGGAGGGCCTCCAGACGCGCCACGCCGGCCGCCGCCGCCGGCCCGAGCCGCCCGGCGGCCCGCCGCGCGACGAGCTCGCGCCACAGGCTCGATCCGGTGGCCTGGGCCTCGGTCCGCGCGGCCACGATCGCCGTCGAGGCCAGGCCGCGCGGCGGGACGTTCGCGATCCGCGACAGCGCGAGATCGTCGTCGGGATCGACGAGGAAGCGCAGGTAGGCCATCACGTCCTTGACCTCGCGGCGGTCGAAGAAGGAGCGGCTGCCGACGAGTTCGTAGGGCACGCCGCGCCGGCGCAGCTCCTGCTCGAAGGCCCGCGCCTGCTCGCCGGTGCGGAGGAGGATCGCCGCCTCGGGCGGGTCGACGTGGCCTTCGCTGGTGCGCGTGACGAGATCGGCGACCACGCGCCGGGCCTCGTCCACCTCGTCCTGCGCCTGGAGGATCGCCGGCGGCGGGCCGGAGGGGGCGTGCGACACGAGCGTCTTGCCGTGGCGGCGCGTGTTGCAGGCGATGAGCGTGTTGGCGGCGTGGATGATCTCGGGGGTGGAGCGGTAGTTCTCCTCGAGGCGGATCGTGACCGCGCCCGGCCAGCGCCGGGGGAATTCGAGGATGTGGGAGATCTGCGCGCCGCGCCAGGCGTAGATCGACTGGTCGTCGTCCCCCACCACGCACAGGCTGCGGTGGTCGCGGGCGAGGGACGAGAGGATCCGCTCCTGGATGGCGCTGGTGTCCTGGTACTCGTCGACGAGCACGTGGTCGAAGCGCCCCGCCTCGGCACGGCGCACCTCCTCGTGCTCGCGGAACAGCTCCTCCACGAGCAGCAGCAAGTCGTCGAAATCGACGGCGCCGGCGGTGCGCAGGGCCTCCTGGTAGCGCCGGTAGCCGGCGGCGGCGAGCGTCCAGTGCTCCGGGGCATCGTCGGCGATGCTCTCGAGCGCGCCGTCGGGGCGCAGGGCCGCGCTCTTCCAGCGGCTGACGCGGTCGACGAGATCGCCGGGCGAGAGGGACGTGTCGGGGATCCGCAGCTCCTTGAGGACCCGCCGGGCGATCGACTCCTGCTCCCCCCGGTCGAGGATCGCGAACCGCTCCGGGTAGCCGAGACGGCGCGCGTGGCGGCGCAGGATGCGCACGCACAGCGAGTGGATCGTGGAGATCTCGGGGGTTTCGGCGGCCGCTCCCCGGCGCGGCGCGGCGCCGGCGGGACGGGCCGTCGCCCGGGCGAGCATCTCGCGGGCCGCTTTGTTGGTGAAGGTGACGGCGAGGATGCGCGACGGCCGCGCCCCGCGCCACACCAGGTACGCCATGCGCGCGATCACGACCCGGGTCTTGCCGGTGCCGGCCCCGGCGAGCACCAACAGCGGCCCGATCGGCGCCTGCACGGCCCGCGTCTGGGCCTCGTTGAGGCCGCCGGAGGGAGCGGCCGGCGCCGTCCGGCGGGGCGCCTGCCGGGGCCGCGCCGCGGCTGGGGCCCGTGGTGGCTCCGGGGCCTCCCCGCCCTCCGCGCCAGGGGCGTCGGCGTCGTCGTCGGCCTCGTCGGGATGGCGGTCGCTCGGCATCCGTGCGCTTCCGGGGGCGGGACTGCGAAGGCGCCCGCCGGCCCCGGCCGGGGCCGGGCGGGCCGCCGCGATGGTAGCAGACCCCGCGCGGCGATCGTGTCGGCGGGCCCGGAGTCGCGGCGCGGATCGGCTTGACGCCCCGGGACAGTCCGTTTCTATTGCCATTTTGGCCCCTGGCGGAGGATCCCCAGACCATGAAGAAGCGATCGTCGCGTGCCGGAGATCTCCGCCACCGGGAACGGCGTTTCGCCGACCGGGAGGTGTCGCGCGGGGAGGATGACGACAACCTCGCCACGCGCGAGGGGCGCTCGATGCGTCTGCCGCTGGTCGACGACGACGGCGAGGTGGCCGAGGAGATCGAGGGCAACGCCCTGGCCGACGGCCTGGCGCGGGTGGTCGACGTGGTCGGCCCGCACCTGCGTGCCATCGCCCTGGGGATCGCCGGTCTCCTCCTGGCCGCGGTGGCCTGGATGTGGATGAACCAGCAGCAGGCCGACCTCGAGGCGGCCAGTTGGAACGAGTTCCTCGCCGCCACGCAGACGACGGAGCCCGGGCTCAGGGCCAGCGCCCTGGCCGAGGTCGTCACCCGCAATCCCCGCGCGCCGGCAGGGGCGTGGGCCCGGCTGTTGCAGGCGGAAATGAGCCTCGAAGAGGGGGCACGGCTGTTGTTCGTCGACCGCGGCCAGGCCGAGCCGAAGCTCGAGGCCGCGATCGGGGCCTACCGTGAGACGCTCGACGCGCGGCCGACGGGCCTGCTCGCCGAGCGTGCCACCTTCGGCCTCGCCGAGGCCAACGAGAGCCTGGGGCGGATCGACGAGGCGCGCACGGGGTACGAGGCGGTCGTGGCGGATCATCCGGCGGGGATCCTGGCCGGCCCGGCCCGGCAGCGCCT
>CAISKG010000303.1 GCA_903885855.1 uncultured Planctomycetaceae bacterium | reverse complement strand
GGCCGGCTTCTCCGGCCGCGGCGTGGTGCGGCGGGCCGCCCGCCCGGCGATCGTCTTGTCGCGCGCCTTGGCGCGGGCGTTCGAGGCCTTGCCGCCGACGGCGACACCCGCAGTGGCGACGAGTTCGGCGAGACGCCGCTCGAGCCGTGCCACGGCGTCACCGAAAGCGCCGGCCTTCTCGTGGCTGCGGGCGTTTGCCGTCGACGCGGCGCCGGCGACGCGCTTCGTCGCCCGGCCCTGCTTCGCGGAGAGCCCGCGCCACTTGTCGCGCAGGATCCTCGCCTGCCGTGTCGCCGACTCCAGTTCCGCCTGGGTGGCCCGCGCGAGCCCGGTGCCGAAACTCGTCTCGAGCAACCGGCGCTCGGAGGCGGTGAACAGGTCGCGGATGGGGGCGATCGGGGACGCGGCGCGGGCGGGCTTGCGGGCCATGGCTTCTCGACTCCGGGGGTGGGGACAGGTTGGACGGTTGTCGCCGCGCGACGGACCGCCGGCAAGTGGGCGGCGGCGCGAGCCGGGGGACGGGATGGTGCGCTCCTTCGCCATCCCGCCCCCCCCGCGCTACCGCGCCCATGCCGGCGGAGCCCGGGTGCCGCGGCGGTGGCACGCTCGGGACGGTCCGCACGGTGCGGCCCCGGGTCGGCGTCCCGATGGCGCCACGGAAGGACGTCTCCCTCCGCGTCGGCCTCGGTCGCGCCCCGGGTTCGCCGTGGTCCGACGCGGCATGCCCGATCCCGGGCGGGCGCGCCGGATGGGGCGCCGTTCCTCGGCCGGAATCGCAGCCCGCGCGTCGGGCGGCACCGCCGGGATCCGTTCGATCCGGCGGAGTGGCAGAGAGATCGGCCACAGCGACGATGGCACCGCAGGGTTTTCCCCGCAGGACATCTTTGCGCCGAAGGTATCGGTGGTACGGCCCCCGCGTCCGTCACGACCCGCGCGGCGGGCGTGCCGTCAGGCCGATCGCGCGGGTGGGGAAGCGCTAGCGACCGCCGCGCCCGCCACCGCCACCACCGCCGCCGAGCAACTGCCGGCGCTCCTCCATCTGCCGGCGGTATTCAGCCACGCGGGCGCGCCCTCCCGGGTTGCTGTTGTCGAGCATCGACTTGCGGCGATTGTTGCGGTCTTCCTCGCCGAAACCGCGTCCGGGACCACCGCCGCCCCCTGGACCGCCGCCGCCACCCGGGCCGCCGCGGCCACCACCACCGCCACCGCCACCCCCGGCGGCCATCGCGCCGGGGCCGCCCCCCTGGGGCCGACCGCCCCCTTCGCCACGGCCCCCTTCACGACCTCCGCCGCCGCGGTTCTTGCCGCGGTCGGCCATCCACTGCTTGCGGCGCTCGTCCTCGGCCTTGATGCGCCGGTCGAGTTCGGCCTCGCGCTGGGCTGGCGGCACGTTGAAGAAGGAGTTGACCTGCGCCCGCTCCGACGCCTGCATCAAGCGGCCGATATCGCGGCGCACCTGATCGCGCATCTCCTCGGGAAGATCGCGCATCTTGCCGAACACCTGCCCCATGTCGGGGCCGCCGTTGTAGGGCACCTGGCCCGCGGCGACCTTGTCGAGGTCGGCGATCTGCTGGTTGATGACGGCCCGCACCTCGACCACCTGGGCCGGCGTGGAAAACCAGCCCAGCGCCCAGCCGACGGGGAGGGTCACCATGAAGAGCGCCAGAAGCGCCACCGCACCGCGCTTGAACCACTTCCCCAGCGCGGAGCCGGATCCACCTCCCCGCTTCGAATCGCGATCCATCGAAGCCAGGGCCCGGCGGGCCTCACCGGCGGACATCGTGCGCATGGGTCGTCCTCGTGCTGCGAGTGCGAGTGCACTATTGAAAGGAGGGCGGCGGGCGACGGGGAGGGGCGCCGCCGCCGGGCGGGCAAAATCCCCATCTTTCAACGCCCCACCTTCCCCCGGGTTTCGGGGCTCCTCCGCAGGGGGGACGCCGGCCGCCGCGCCGTCGGGCGATCGCCGGGCGGCCCGGTGCCGCGGGACATCGCCGGACGCATCACCCGTAGGAGGGGGCGTCAAGTGGCCGCGCGGCATCGCTCCCCGGGCCGGCTGGCCCGCGCGGCGGGCGCACCGTCAGGCGGTCGGGAGCGTCAGGAGCCGGTCCGCCAGTCGAGCCGGTCGCCGTCGTCGTCGTCCTCGGCCACGAGGGCCGCGACCCGCGCCTCGACGTTGCGGTGACGCATGTACTCGACCCGGTCGAGCGCCTCGGCGAGCGACAGGTAATGGGCCGGGAGCCCGCGGTACTCGTCGTCCTGATCCACGCGCCACGTGCCCCCCGGCTCGAGCCGGTACATCACCGCATAGCCGTAGACACCAAGCTTCGTCGTGTCGCCCTGCATGCCGTTGCATCCCCTCGCGGGGCCCCTCCCTGGTCGGCGGCCGCGGGGGTCCCCCCCGCCCGGCCCAGGAATCCGACACCATTCGCGTCTGCCCGCCAAGATCAATTCCGGCGCCGGCCCGCCGGGGAGCGCGCCGAGCGGCCGCCGGAGGGCAGGACCGCGGCGCCGCGGCCACCGCGCCGGGCCGCGGCCCGACCTCCCCGGAAACGCGGCCCGGGGCGGGTATCATGGCGAGCGTCGTTCCCCCGGGGAGTGGGGGAGACGCCCGGACCGGCCGTCCGGTGAGCGCGAGGTGCCCCGTTGCATTCGTTCCGGCTCGACATCAAGAGCGGCCAGACGCCGATCGAATCCCGCGAGCTCCCACCGGGGCAGAGCGTGATCGGCCGTGATCCCAAGTGCTCGATCGTGCTCACCGATTCGGCCGCCAGCCGGCGGCACGCCGCGATCGACGTCGGCGCCGGCGGAGTCACGATCGAGGATCTCGGGAGCCGCAACGGCACCCGCGTCAACGGCCGCCGCCTCGCCGCGCCGCAGGCGCTGGCCGACGGCGACGTCATCGAGATCGGCGCCACGCAGATGGTGCTGCGCTCGGGCGCGGGGCCGCAGGCCGATTCCGGCGCCACGATCGCCCCCGGCGCCGAATTCCCGTGGGAGGAGGGTTTCCAGGACACCTCCGGCGAGGCCGACAGCCAGTCGATCGTCGTCAGCGAGGTCGACGTTCCGGAAACCTTCCCCGACGACCTCGCCGGGGCGATCGCCCGGGCGCTGGGCGCCTCGCTCTCCGAGGAGGAGGTGCTTCCCAAGCTGCTCGACGGCCTGTTCACGATCTTCGCCAAGGCCGACCGCGGCTTCGTCCTCCTCTGCGACCGCGAATCGGGCCGCCTCCTCCTCCGGGCCAAGAAGTTCCGCACCACCTCCGAGAGCGGTCCGCCCAAACTCAGCCGCTCGGTGCTCGAAAGCGTCGTCTCGTCGCGGCGGGCCGTGCTGTCCAACGACCTGCTCGGCGATTCGCGCTTCGATCAGGCCCAGAGCATCATGTCGGGATCGATGCGGTCGGTGATGTGCGTGCCGATCCGGCGCGCCGGGGGGGACGTCCTGGGGGTCGTGCAGCTCGACGCCCAGGAGAGCGGCAATTCCTTCTCGCAGCGCGATCTGGCCGTGCTCGCGGGGCTCGCGTCGGTGGTGGCCAAGTCGGTCGAAACCGCCCAGGCCCACGACGAGCGCGTCTCGCAGGAGAAGCTCAAGCGCGATCTGGAGATCGCCCACAAGGTGCAGCAGGGCCTGCTCCCCGCCCGCGCGCCCGAGATCGAGGGCTACGATCTCTTCAACTTCTACGCCCCGGCGCTGCACGTGGGCGGCGACTACTTCAATTACGTCCCCCTTCCCGGCGGCCGACTGGCCTGCGTGCTCGCCGACGTGTCGGGCAAGGGGGTGTCGGCGGCGCTGGTGATGGCGAATCTCGCCGGCGAGGTGCGCTACCGGCTGGCGAGCGAAGGCGACCTCGTCGCCGCCGTCGCCGCGATCAACGACACCTTCTGCATGACCGGCTGGGACGAACGCTTCGCGACGTTCGTGGTGATCGTCCTCGATCCCGTCGCGCACGTCGCCCAGATCGTCAACGCCGGCCATCTGCCGGTCTACGTCCGCACCGCCGACGGCACCGTCACCGAGGTGGGGCCGGAGCAGGAGGGGCTGCCGCTGGGCATGATGCAGGGCTGGGAATACCGTCAGACCGACGTCGCGATCGCCCCGGGCACCACGATGGTGCTCTTCACCGACGGCGTCAGCGAGGCGATGGACGTCGAGGACCGCATCTACGGTCTCGATCGGATCCGTGAGATCCTGGCCGGCCCGGGGGGCACTGCCAGGGAGATCGGCGAGCGAATCCTGCGCGACGTCGAACGCCACTCCGCCGGCCAGGTGCAGACCGACGACATCTGCCTGGTGTGCGTGGGCCGCCCCGGCTGAGCAGGGCCGCCCGCCGCGACCCGCGGCCCGGGCTTCCGGCCCTCGCCCGCGGTGCCCTCTCCCGAGTGCCGACGCGCCGCGCCGGCCGTCCGGGTCGGCTTCGGCGTCGGTCGTTCCGGCGGTCCGCGATCGCCCGATAAAAAAACCCGCCCCCGGCGGGTGCCGGGGGCGGGTCGGAATCGCATCGGATGGGAGCCCCGCGGATCAGGCGGCCACGCGGGCGAGGGCGGGCTTCCGCCGCTTCACCATGTGGACCGCGATCAGGGCCCCGACACCCAGGGCGGCGGCGACCATGTTACCCGGCTCCGGCACGGCGGCCACGCGGAAGCCGAGGTTCTGGTTGAAGGTCGTGCCGGCCCGGTAGTCGCTGGCGAGCGGCACGTAGTTCGAGGTCCAGCGGCTCAGGGAGAGCGAGGAGAAGCCGCCACCGAAGGGGAGGAAACTGCCGCTGGCGTTGCTCGTGTCGGTCATCTCGGTGACGTTCCCGAGCATGTCGAAGGCGCCGTAGGTGGAGGTGGTGTTGGTGTAGGTGCCGATGTCGGTCGTCACGCCCGAGACGTTGGCCACGAACTGCTGGGCGAAGTTGGCGGTGTTCGGCTGGGTGACGTTCGGGGTGGTGGCGACGTTGGTGTTGATGGTGCCGGTGGGGGAGTTGTTGCTGTTGGTCGGGTAGAGCTTGTAGGAGGCCGTGGCACCGCTGTAGTAGGCGGCCTTCGTCCACTCATTGGCACTGGGGAGGAACACCCGGGCGCCGGCGTTGCGGCTCACGATCGGACCGCTGGTGATGTGCGTGGAGCCGCTGACGAGGGTGTAGCTGCCCGTCTCGGTGCTCGAGGTCGACTTCGCCCCGTTGGCGTACCAGTTCACGAACCGGGCCGCGCTGAACCAATCCATGAAGTTGGCGGGGCGGTTCTCCATGCCTGCGACGACCGTGTAGGAGTAGGTCTGGGTGCTGGCGTTGAAGGTCTGCACGATGCCCGAGTTGAGATTGCCGAAGGTCGACGTCCCGGAGACGGCGGGATTCATGAGCGTGTTGTAGACGCCGTACTGGTTCTGCCGCCCAGCCTCGGAGTTGTTGAGGAAGTAGGCGTACTGTGAGTTGGTGGTCTCGTACGACGAGATGACGAAGTTGGTGGAGACGGCGCCGAAGCCGGAGGCGGCGTTGGCGTTGCCGGAATCGCGCACCTTGTTCCAGTCGAAGGCGGTGAATCCGTCGGCGGAGGCCGACGACGCCATGGCGACGAGCATCATCACGACCGCTCCGGCGAAGGCACGGAGATCGGCGAGGCGGGCGGAAGCGCCCACGCCCCAGGTGTGGTGCTTGCGGCGGCGGTTCTGGAAGCCGCCCTGCGGCCGGCGGCGCGGCTCGGGGCGCTGCATCTTGCGGCGGATCGGCTCGAAGGAATTCGAGTCGGAGTCGATGTCGAAGGCGTTCATCTTCAGGGTGGCGTTCACGAGCGGTTCCTTTCAGGTGACGTCCCGTGTCGGGACGGATGGGTGAAGAATCGAGGCAGGTTGGAATCGAGGGAGCGTGTCGGCATCCGGCGGATGCCGTCCGAAATCACAGCAGCGACAGGATCGAGGCGAAGAGCAGGCCGATCGGCAGGCAGCAGAGGGCGAGATCACGCGGGGTGAAGACACCACCGGCGGCATTGCGTTGCAGGTTCATGGCTTTCTCCTGGTGATGAAACCCGAGGGGCGAAGGACTGCGAGGGAGCGGAAACGACGGACGAAGCGTGACGGGGACGATCTGATCAGGCGGCGTGCTTCCGGCCACGCCGCTTCTTCAGGCCGACGAAGGCCAACCCGCAGGCGGCCATACCGGCGTAGGCGTAGGTCGAGGGCTCGGGCACGACGATCACGCCGGTGAAGGCGTAGGTGTTGGTGCTGCCGAAGCGGTCCTCCACGACCGCGTAGAGGGTGTTCGTGCCGGCCAGCACCGGCACGTAGCCGCTGATCCGCTTGAGCGTCGCGAGGCCCTGCTCACGGCTGCCGAGCTGGCTGCCGCCGGTGATCGTCGGATAGTTGGTGTCGAGCCCTGTGACCGAGCCGTTGACGAAGAAGGTGACGGCGTTGTCAGCTGCTGCCTTGAGCCACAGGAACGCGGTCCCAGCCTCGCTGGAGACGAACGTCGTCGAATAGACGGTGTGGTAACTGCCCACCGTCGGCCCGAGGCTGTCGGGCAGGACGGACGTGGCGTCGTTCTCGTTCAGCCCGATCCAGCGGCCCCCGGAGGCACGTGGGTTGAACGAGCCGGTGGGCGGGCCGGGATACCACGGGGCGGGAACGTTGTCGGGGGTCGAACTGCTTCCCGAGAAGACCCAGGCCGGATAGGGCATCGTGGGCTTGTTCGGGGCGTCGACCGGCCAGGCCTCGACCATCCAGCTCGTGTCCGGACCCCCCTGCCCCTCCGGAACGCTGGCGCCGGTGAACGTGAACCCGGTGATCATCGGCTCCGCGGCTGCCGGCAGCCCGCCGAGCGCCAGCGTCGCCAGCAGGGCGAGCGGCTTCACGGCGGTGATCTTCCGGAGGGAGCGGACAGCGGACATGCGGAACTCCATGACGATGCTGCGAATCAAGAAGCGTGCGGAACGGGCGATCGATCGAAGGGGACGACGGCGTGGATCAGGCGAGCGTGGATTCCGACCCCTGGCGACGGAGCCGGCGGAGGATCGAGGGGATGAACACGGCCCCCACTCCGGCCACGCCCATCGCATAGGTCGAGGGCTCGGGAACCGCCACGAAGGCGTTGACAGTCATCATGTAGGGGGAGCCGGACGAGTTCGGAAACCAGTTGCCGCCGCCGTCGGCGGAGTAGGTCGAGACGTCGGAAGGGACGAGCCCGCCGGTGGTGCCGAACGTGTAGGCCCACTTCGCGCTGCCGATGGCAGCCACTCCATTGCTGGCCGCTCCAGTGCCGGCGACGTGGAGCACCACCCAGTACGTGCTGTTGGGGGCGAGCGAGGGGAGGCCGCCGGCCAAGAAGGTGTTGTCGCCGGCGCCGAGCGATCCGGGGTTGGTGAAGTCGCCCAGCGAAGCCAGGGGCGTGTCGGTGCCCGCGCCAGAGTCGAAGAAGTTGCTGAAGAGGCTGAGGCGGACGTTCGCGGAGACACCGACGGGCGCCTCCTGCAACGTGATGGTCACCGTGTCGAGGGTGTAGCCGTCGCCATCGGTGAGGAACTGGTTGGCGAGCCAGGCCGAATTGCTCGCGGTATCGAAGCCGTTGCTCGAGAGGCCGTCGATCGAGTCATAGAGCGTCACCGGAGCCGCGAGCCCGCTGGCAGCCATGCCGATCACGGTGGCGATCGAACCCAGGATCGTCAGCCACACGCGCCGCGTCGCGGCCGGGGAGACCGGGCGGATCGAGGCATGGGCGAGCGACTTTGGGACGGCGGCGGACATCGGACGATTCCTTGACAAACTTCAGGATGCGGCGGCAGGGATGACTCAGAGCAGGGAGAGGATCGAGACGAGCACGGCAGCGATCGGCATCGAGCAGAAGACGAGATCGCGGGGTGTGACGGCCTCGAAGATCCGTGACTCACGTGCGTTCATGACGGGCTCCTCGATTCGGGGTGATCAGCGGCCGGCGAGGGCCAGGCGAGCGCGGGGGGCGGCGGCGAACGGGGCCGGGGCGGGACGGGAGGCACGGGCCGCCACGTCGTGGGCCTGACGGAAGACCGTCACCAGGGCGTCGCCATGCGAAACCCCCGAGACGTAGACGAAGGCCCCGAGCTCGCGGGCCAGCACTTCGTGATCCACGTCGTCGGCGGCACCGCAGACGATGAGCAGGACGTCGGGGCGGGCGGCCACCGTCCGGGCGAAGGCCTCGAGGGCGTCGCGATCGCCGCCGACCGGGTTGACCAGATCCAGCACCACCAGCTCCGGGCCGTGGCGGAGGATCGAGGAGAGCGGAGCCCCGTCGACGCCCCCTTCGTGGGCGGTCCAGCCGCCCAGCTCCGCGGCCGCCGCCAGCCGGCGACGCAGGCCGCGATCGGCGGAAGCCACCACACAGATCGGCTCGCCGGGCAGGGCCACCGGGAGGTTGAGGCGGCCCGCGGCGTTGAGGGCCGGCAGCCGGGGGGCCACCGCCATCAGCTCGACGTCGAAGTCCAGGGCAACCGCCGTCATGGAAACCTCCTCACCACCTCGCCACGCCACCGACTCGATCTCGCGTGCCGGCGGGTGAGGCTTTCGGGTCTCACTCGCCTGCCCTGTGGAAAAGCACTGCCCGTGCCAATCGCGAATGAGCCCGGAAAAAATCCGTCCGATCGGCCTTTTGCCCCTGGAAAACAGCGTTTCGAGGGCATGCCGCAGCCGCGGCGGTGGGCCCGGGCCACCGGACGGGCGAATCACCAAATCGGTGTGCCCGCGTGGGCCCCCCCCGGCCCGGCGACCAAATAAGGGCCGTTTCACGGCCGAAAAACCGCGGTTTCACCAACTTGGTGAGCCGCCTCAACGCCCTGGTGAGGCCTGGCGAGGCCCGGGGGACCGGTCCGATCCGCGGCGGCGGCGGCGACGCGCCCCGAAGCCGAGGGGTGGCCTACCCCCGAGCGATACAATCCGCTGGGGCGTCCGAACGGTGCCGGCGGATCGGGGGAGGGAGTTCCTGGGAGACGTCGACCGATGGCGGGCTTGCGCGAGGTGACGGCGACGATCGTCGGCGAGGAGGCGGCGCTGCGGGCCGGCGGCGGCGCGGGCGGGGGCGAGCGGCAGCGGAAGCTCGGACGGCTCCCGGTTCGGGAGCGGCTCGGCCTCCTCCTCGACCCCGGCAGCGAGTTTCTGGAACTCGGGCTGTGGGCGGCGTGGCGCATGTACCCGGAGTGGGGCGACGTGCCCGCCGCCGGGATCGTCACCGGGATCGGCACGATCTCGGGCCAGCCCTGCCTGGTGGCCGCCAACGACGCCACCGTCAAGGCGGGGGCGATGTTTCCCCAGTCGGTCAAGAAGCTCATCCGCGCGCAGAAGATCGCCCACCGGCTCCGCCTGCCGCTGGTCTATCTCGTCGATTCCGCGGGGGTGTTCCTCCCGCTGCAGGACGAGATCTTTCCCGACGAGGACGACTTCGGCCGCATCTTCCGCAACAACTCCGTCCTCTCCGCCGAGGGCATCCCGCAGTTCGCCGCCGTGATGGGCAACTGCATCGCGGGCGGGGCGTATCTGCCGGTGCTGTGCGACAAGATCCTCATGACCGAGGGGAGCCAGCTGTGCCTGGCCGGACCGGCGCTGGTCAAGGCGGCGGTGGGGCAGTCGGTCGATCCGGAGGAACTCGGCGGCGCCGCGATGCACGCCGCGCGCAGCGGCACGATCGACTTCCACGAGAAGGACGACCCGGCCTGCCTCGCGCGGCTGCGGACGCTCGTCGGGCTCCTGCCGCCGCGGCCCTCGCTCCCGCCGCTGCCCCCCGACGCGCGCCCCGCGCGCGCCGTGGAGGAGGTCTACGGCATCGTGCCGGGGGACGGCCGCGGCGAATACGACACGCGCCACCTGATCGAGTGCATCGTCGACGCGGGCTCGTGGGAGGAGTTCCGGGGGGAGTTCGGCAAGACGCTCGTCACCGGCTACGCCCGCATCGGCGGCCGGCCGGCGGGCATCGTCGCCAACGCGCGCCGCCGGGCCGTCGACGCCCGCGGCGAGGTGCAGATCGGCGGCGTGCTCTACGGCGACGCCGCCGAGAAGGCGGCCCGCTTCGTGAGCGACTGCGAGCAGAACCGCGTGGCGCTCGTCTTTCTCCAGGATGTCCAGGGATTCATGGTTGGGAAGCAGGCCGAGCAGTCGGGGATCATCCGCTCCGGAGCGCTGCTGGTGAAGGCGATGAGCACCGCCACGGTGCCGAAATTCACCGTGATCGTCGGCAGTTCCTACGGCGCGGGCCACTACGCCCTCTGCGGCCGGGCCTACGATCCGGCGCTGATCCTCGCCTGGCCCAACGCGCGCTACGCCGTGATGGGGGGCGCGCAGGCCGCCAGCACGCTGCTGTCGCTGCGCGTCCGCGACGCCGAGAAGGCCGGCCGGCCGCTCACGGAGCGGGAGGTGGCCGAGCTCGGCGCGACGGTGCGCACGGCCTACGAGGAGGAGACCGACGTGCGCTACGCCGCGGCGCGCGGCTGGGTGGATGCCATCATCGAGCCCCATCACACCCGCCGCTGGCTGGCCGCGGCACTGGCGCTCGCGCGCCCGGAGGATCTGCGGCGCGGAGCGGGCAGGGGGTGGGAGGTATGACGAAGGACGTCCTCCGCATCGGCAACGCCCAGGCCTTCTGGGGCGACCGCTCGACGGCCGCACGCGACCTCCTCGCGCAGGAGCCCGATCTCGACTACCTCACGCTCGACTACCTCGCCGAGGTGTCGATGTCGATCCTGGCGCGCGAGCGCGAGCGCGACGCCTCCCTCGGCTACCCGCGCGACTTCGTCGAGGCCGTGCGCCGCTTGGCCGACTACTGGGCCGCGGGCGGCCGCTGCCGGCTCGTCGCCAACGCCGGCGGCCTCGCCCCCGCCGCCTGCGCCGCCGCCTGCCGGGCCGCGCTCGAGGAGCGCGGCTGCCGGTCGCTCACGATCGGGGTCGTCTCCGGCGACGAGTGCCTCGAGCTACTGCGTTCCGCCGGCCCCGACGACGCGCGCTTCGCCAATCTCGACAGCGGCGCGGCGCTGGCGGCCGTGCGCGACCGGCTCGTCACCGCCAACGCCTACCTCGGCTGCCGGGGGATCGTGGCGGCGCTGGCGGCCGGCGCCGATATCGTGATCACCGGCCGCGTCGCCGATCCCGCGCTCGTGGTCGGGCCCTGCGTGCACGAGTTCGGCTGGCGCGACGACGATTGGGACCGCCTCGCCGGCGCCACCGTCGCCGGCCACCTCCTGGAGTGCGGCACGCAGGTCACCGGCGGCATCTCCACCGATTGGCTCGACCTCCCCGACGCGGCCCACGTCGGCTTCCCCATCGCCGAGATCGACCGCCACGGCGGCTGCACGATCACCAAATCGCCCCGGGCCGGCGGCGCGGTGACGCCGGCCACCGTGAAGGAGCAGCTCGTCTACGAGATCGGCGATCCGGCCCGCTACGTGAGCCCGGACGTGTGCGTGTCGTTCCTCGACGTGGCCGTGGAGGCGATCGGCCCCGACCGGGTGCGCGTGCGCGGTGCCCGCGGCATGCCGCGCCCCCCCACGCTCAAGGTCAGCGCCACCCACCACGACGGCTTCCGGGCGGCGGGCACGCTCGTGATCGTGGGCGACCGCGCCGCCGAGAAGGCGGCACGCTGCGGCCGGATCGTCCTCGAGCGCCTCGCCGCGGCGGGGCACCGCTTCCGCGACACGCTCGTGGAGTGCCTGGGGACGGGGGCGAGCGTGCCGGTGGAGGGCATCCGCCGGCCCGTGGGGGAGGCCACCGAGACGGTGCTGCGGATCGCCGTGGAGGCCGAGTCGCGCTCGGCCGTGGAGGCCTTCGCCCGCGAGATCATGCCGCTGGTGACCGCCGGCCCGCAGGGGACGACCGGCTACGCCGAGGGGCGGCCGCGGGTCCACGAGGTGGTGCGCTACTGGCCCTGCCTGGTGGAGGCGGGGCTCGTCGCGCCGCGGGTGGAGACGCTCGTCACGGCCGACACGCGGGCGTCGCGCGCGGCCCCTGCGGCGTGGCCGCCGGATCCGGCGCAGGTTGTCGCGCCGCCGTCCGCGGCGCAGGTTGTCGCGCCGCCGTCCGCGGCGCGGGCGGGGCGCGAGCAGGCCGGCACGCTCCTGTCGCTCGCCCACGGTCGCAGCGGCGACAAGGGCACCAGCGGCAACGTCGGCGTCCTCCTCCGCGACCCCGCCGACCTCCCCTGGCTGGTGGAGTGGCTCACCGCCGAGCGGGTCGCCCGGCACTTCGCGCCGCTGGGGGTGACCGGGGTGGAGCGCCACCTGATGCCGAACCTCGACGGGGCGAACTTCATCCTCCACGGGGCCCTCGCGCGCGGCATCCGCACCGACGCCCAGGGCAAGGCGCTGGCCGAAGCCCTGCTGGCGCTGCCGCTGCGGCCCGGGGGCATCCCCCAGGCCGCGGACGAGGCAGAGGCTCCGTGGGTCGACGGCCTCTCGATCGGCCAGGTGCTCCGCGCCACCGCCACGCGCTTCCCCGACCGCCCCGCCGCCGTCTTCCCCGAGCGCGGCTGGCGCATGACCTGGGGGGAACTCGATCGCGAGGTCGACCGCGTCGCTGCGGCGCTCCTCGGCCTCGGGCTCGAGCGCGGCGACCACTTCGGCGTCTGGGCCACGAACGTGCCCGAGTGGCTCCTCCTCCAGTTCGCGACGGCGCGGATCGGCGTCGTGCTCGTGACGGTGAATCCCTCCTACCGGCCGGCGGAGTTGGCCTTCGCCCTCACCGCCGCCGACATCAAGGGCCTGGCGGTCATCGACCGCTTCAAGACCACCGACTACCTCGCCTCGCTCCTCGAGGCCGTGCCCGACCTGGCCGGCTGCCGCGGAGGCCGCGTCTCGAGCGCCGCCTTCCCGCGCCTCCGGGAGGTGGTGCAGCTGCGCGGGCCCACCGCCCCCTGGGCCCGCTCGTGGGACGATTTCCTCGGCCTGGGGGCGGGGATCCCGCCGGCCCGGCTCGCGCTGGCGGAGGCGGCGGTGGGCTGCGACGAGCCGGTCAACATCCAGTTCACCTCCGGCACCACGGGCAACCCCAAGGGCGCCACCCTCTCCCACCGCAACATCCTCGTCAACGCCTTCTACGCCGGCACCAGCCAGCGGCTCTCGGCGCTCGATTCGATCTGCGTGCCGGTGCCGCTCTACCACTGCTTCGGGTGCGTGCTCGGGTCGCTGTGCGGCGTCGTCCACGGCACCGGGCTCGTCTTCCCGGCGGAGTCCTTCCAGGCCGACGCGGTGCTCGCGGCCATCGAGGCGGAGCGCTGCACGGCGCTCTACGGGGTGCCGACGATGTTCATCGCGCTGCTCGAACACCCCGACTGGCCGCGCCGCGACGTGCGGTCGCTGCGCACCGGGATCATGGCGGGGAGCCCCTGCCCCATCGAGTTGATGAAGCGCGTCACCGGGGAGATGGGGGCGGCCGAGATGACGATCGGCTACGGGCAGACGGAGGCCTCGCCGCTGGTGACGCAGACCCGCTTCGACGACCCGCTCGAACTGCGCGTCGGCACCGTGGGGCGCGTGATCCCCGGCTGCGAGGCGAAGATCGTCGATCCCGAGACCGGCCGCACGCTCCCCGACGGGCAGGCGGGGGAATTCTGCGCCCGCGGCCACGGCGTGATGCTCGGCTACTACCGGCAGCCCGACCTCACCGCCCGGGCCATCGACGCCGAGGGCTGGCTCCACACCGGCGACCTGGCCCTCCGCGACACCAGCGGCTGCTACCGGATCACGGGTCGCCTCAAGGACCTCGTCATCCGCGGCGGGGAGAACGTCTTCCCACGCGAGGTGGAGGAGGTCCTCTACGCCCACCCGGCGGTGCGCGACGTGCAGGTGATCGGCGTCCCCGACCGGAAGTTCGGCGAGCAGGTGATGGCGTGGGTCTGCCTGCGCGACGGGCGCACGGCCTCGGCCGAGGAGCTGAAGACCTTCTGCCGGGAGCGGCTGGCCTACTTCAAGGTGCCCCACTACTGGAAGTTCGTCGACGCCTTCCCCACGACCGTCACCGGCAAGATCCAGAAGTTCCGGATGCGCGAGATCAGCATCGTCGAGCTGGGCCTCGAGGACGTGGCCCGGATCGAGACCGCCTGACCCGGACGGCGGCCGGTGCCGCCGGGTGAGGCTACCGACCCCAGGCCGGGGGACGCTTCTCGCGGAAGGCGCGGAGGCCCTCGATCGCCTCGGGGCTGCGTCGGCCGGCGAGGTGCTCGGCGATCGGGCTGGCCTCCGCGCCCTCGGGGCGGGCGTAGGCCGAGCGGAGAATGACCTTCGTCCGCTCGATCGTGTGCGGGCCGCCGGCGAGGATGCTCGCCGCCATCGCGAGCGCCTCCGGGAGCACGCGCTCCGCCGGCACCACGCGCTGGAAGAGGCCGATCTCCCGGGCGCGCAGGGCGTCGATCGGATCGCCGACGAGGAACAGCTCGGCCAGGTCGCCGGCGCGGACCTTCACCCGGAGGACGTCGGTGACCAGCGCCGGCAGGAGGCCGCGGCGCGCCTCCGGGAAGCCGATCCTCGCGTCGGCGGCGCCGACGGCCATGTCGCAGGCGGCCATCAGCCCCGCGCCGCCCGCGTAGGCCCCCCCCTGCACGGCCGCGATCGAGATCAGCGGCGAGCGCCGGAGGGCATGGAGGGCCGCCGAGACGTGCCGGGCCGACTCCTCCACCAGGGCGTCGTCGGCCGCCTCGTGGAGGTCGAGCCCGGCCGAGAACACCGGCCCCTCGCCGCGCAGGATCACCACCCGCGCCGCGCCGCGGGCGTGGAGCGCCTCGAGCTCGCGCGTGAGCGCCCCCAACAGCGCGATGGAGAGGGCGTTGCGCCGCTCGGGGCGGTCGAGGATGAGGATCGCGATCCCCTCACGCGGAAACTCGACGCGGACGGTGTCGGGCACGGGCGGCCTCCGGCGGGCGCGGGGATGTCAGACGTAGTCGGCGACCGAGCGCGGATCGAGCGGGATCCGGCTCACCTCGATGTCGGCCACGAGGTCGCGGTGGAGCGCGGAGGCGGGATCCATCACCAGCCTCCCCAGCTCCGCCCAGCGGCGTTCGAGCGTCGCGTCGGGGCGCCGGCCGCAGAGCAGCAGCTCGGCCTCCCGGTCGAGGGCCTCGGCCACCAGGCGGTATTCGGGCCGCTCGTCCTCCAGCGCGATCGCGTACACCAGCGCCGCCGTCGAGGCGCACAGCTGGTGGAAGATGCCGCCGTCGGCCCCCAGCAGCAGGCTCTCCTCGATGAACGACTTCTGGTAGCGGGCGATGACCAGGAGCACGCGGCGGCCGAGGACGCGGTTGCGCACGAGCGCCCGCCGCACCCAGCGCCGCCGGGCCGGCGGCAGCGCGGCCAGCCCCGCCGCCGACTGCCAGGGGAGGAACGACCCCGCCACGGTGGCCGCCACGTAGAGGCCGAAACGGGCCTTCGCGCCCAAGCCGAACGAGCCCTTCGCCTCCGCCAGGCCGATCGGCTCGAGGTACTTCGCCCGGATGGCGCGCGTCATGGCGTTGGGGGCGCCGACGTCGGCGAGGACCGGATTGGGCCCCTCGTAGACGGTGGCGATGGCGAACTCGTGCATGTTCTCGCCGATGTAGTTCTCGATCGGCACGCGCCCCTCGGCGACCGGCGCGTGGCGGCGCGCGGCCTCGCGCGACTCGTCGACGTGGACGGAGCGGCCCCCCTGGATCTGGTAGGCGTGGATCGCCGTCTCGAGGAGGGCGTCGGTGGCGTAGACCTTGGCGATCATCCCCATCGTCTCGTCGCGCACCCCGCGGGCGGCGAGCCGGAAGCAGACGTCGCCGAGCACGCGGCTGGCCAGCGCGTGCGCCACCGCCTTCCCCATCCAGGCCCGGATCCTGGGCGACTCCCCGATCGGGCGGCCGAAGGTGGAGCGGAACGAGGCCCAGCCGCCGGCGGTGGACTGGCGGCTCTCCGGATCGCGGATCAGCTGCGCGAGCAAACGGAAGATCTTCACGGCGCTGTTCACGCAGATCCCGCCGCGCCCCTTGGCCAGCGAGCTGAAGGCCTGGGCGAGCCCCTTCCCCGGCGGGCCGAGGAGGTTGGCGGCGGGCACCGGGCAGGCGTCGAGGCGGAAGCGGGCGTTCCAGAGGTAGTCGAAGGCGTAGAGGCGGTTGCGCACCATGCGGAAGTGGTCGTCGTCGCGCGGCGGCACCTCGAAGAGGAGCATGGCGGAGTCGCGGCCCGGCGGCAGCCCCTCGCCGGCGAGCTTGAGCACGAGGACGCACAGGCCCCCGTAGACGACGTTCGTGATCGGCCACTTCACCCCCGACACGAGCCAGCGGTCGCCGTCGCGCCGGGCCTCGAGCGTGAGACGGCTGGGGTCGGCGCCGGCGCCGGGCTCGGTGAGGGCGAAGGACCCGAGCAACTCGCCGCGGGCCATGCGCGGCAGGAAGCGCCGCTTCTGCTCCTCGGTGCCGAAGTCGAGCAGCGGCGTGACGGGCCCGAGGAAGTTGTGGACCTCGAACATCACCGCCAGATCGGGGTGCACCAGCGACAGCGCCCGCAGCAGCGGACCGAGGTCGCCGAGCTTGGCGCCGCTGCCGCCGTACCCGACGGGGATCGCCAGGCCGAAGAAGCCGCGGGCGGCGAGCCCGGCGAGGGTCTCGTCGTGGAACAGCATCCGCCGGTGGTCGAGGAGGGTGTCGTCCTTCTTCCGCGCCAGCACGAACTCCAGGCAGGCCGCCATCGTGGCCGCCACCTCGGGCGTGGGGCTGAAGCGCCCGGCGGCCAGATCGGCGATCCGCGCGCCGCCGAAGAGCGTGGCGAGCGTGGGGGCCTCGCCGGAAAACTGCCCCTCGGCGGCCCGGTCGGCGTCGTCGAGGGTCGCGAGCGACGCGATCTCCTCCGGGCGCCGCCCGGCCTGCGCGAGGATCAGGGAGATCGCGTCGGCACCGCCATCCGGGCCGGCATCGGCATGGCGCGGTTCGGCTTCACGGAGCATCGGCGTCGGCCTCCGCAGGCCCGGCTCGAAGGGGCCGCCGGCCCGCGTGGCTCGACCCCCGGCGCACGAGCGGCCACCGCGGCCCCCCGCGCCGGCGGAATTGTATACCGCCCCCCCGCCGCCGGGCATCGCGGGTTCGGCGGGCCGCCGGCGCCCCCGGCCCCGCCGGAGGGGCTTCGGCGGGCACCGCGGAGGGCCCGCCTACATGTAGAAGCCGCCGTTGACGTGGATCACCTGCCCGGTCACGTAGGCGCTTTCGGGCGCACAAAGGAAGAGCACGGCGTGCACGACGTCCTCCACCCGGCCGAGCCGGCCGAGGGGGATCTGCTCCACGAACCGCGCCTTCACCTCCGGCGGCATGGCCCCGAGGATCTCCGTCTCCACGAAGCCGGGCGCCACGCAGTTCACGGTCGTGCCCTGGCGGGCGAACTCGCGCGCGGCGACCTTCGTGAGCGCCACCAGCCCCCCCTTGGCGGCGGCGTAGTTGGCCTGCCCGAAGAAGCCGGTGAAGGCGGCGACGGAGGCGATGTTGACCACGCGGCCGCCGGGGCGGAGGAGCGTGGCCGCGTGCTGGAGGGTGTTGAAGGCGCCGCCGAGGTTGACCTTCACCACGGCGTCGAAGTCGGCCGGCGTCATCTTGCGGAGCGTGCGGTCGCGGAGGATGCCGGCGTTGTTGACGATCACGTCGAGGCCCCCCTCGCGCTCGACGACGGCGCGCATCGCCGCGCCGACGCGATCGTGGTCGGCGACGTCGCATTCGACGGTCATGGCGGCGCCGCATTCGGCGGCCAGGGCCTCGGCGTCGGCGTGGTTGCGCCCCTCGGGGTCGGCCACCCAATTGACGACGCACCGGGCGCCGCGCGCCGCGAAGCCGCGCACGATCCCCGCGCCGATGCCGCGCGAGCCCCCGGTGACGAGAACGACCTTGTCGGTGAACTCCATCGCGGTCGCCGCTCCCCGGGTCGATTGCCGGGATCCCGCACCGGCCCCTACACTCTATCCCGCCCGGGCCATCGTCGGGCCACGGGTAGGCCGGCGACGGTCGTCCGGCCGTCGCCACGCCGACGCAACGGGGGGCAGCATGAGCCGGCCGGTCCACGTCATCGGTGCCTCCCGCAGCGACTTCAAGCGCAACCTCCGCAAGGAGGGGCTGGCGCTTGCCGACGTGATCGTCGAGACGGGCCGCGCGGCGCTCGCCGACGCGCGGGTGGAGCCGGGCGACGTCGGGGCGGGGGTGGTGGGCAACTTCGCCGCCGGCCTCTACACCCGCCAGCTCCACCTCGGCGCGCTGCTCGTGGGGATCGACGGGGCCCTCCGCGGCATTCCCACGCTCCACACCGAGGCGGCCTGCGCCTCCGGGAGCATCGCCGTGCTCACCGCGGCGCAGTGGATCGCGGCCGGGCTCCACGACCTCGTGCTCGTCGTCGGCGCGGAGCAGCAGAAGACGATGTCGCCGGCGGAGGGCTCCGACGTGCTGGCCGCCGCCGCCGACTGGCAGGCGGAGCGGCCGCAGTACGGCGAGCACATGATGCCGAAGATGTTCGCCCGCATCGCGGCGGCCTACGCCGCCCGCCACGGGCTCTCCGACCGCGATCTGGCGGGCGTGGTGGTGAAGAACCACGCCCACGCCCGGAGGAACCCGCTGGCCCAGCGGCGCGACGCCGCGATGACCACGGCCATGGCCCTCGAGGCCTGCGAGGCCAATCCGCGCTTCGCCCCGCCGCTCAAGGTGAGCGACTGCTCGCAGATCACCGACGGGGCCGCGGCGGTCGTGCTCGCCTCCGAGCGCTTCGCGCGGCGCGGCCGCTCGCTCGCCCTCCTCGGCTGGGGCCACACCACCGACCGCCTGCGACTGGACGACAAGGACGTGCCCGCCTTTCCCCTCGTGCGGCGGGCGGCCGATCGCGCCTACGCGATGGCGGGCGTGCAGCCGGGCGACCTCGACGCCGCCGAGGTGCACGACTGCTTCTCGATCTCGGAGCTGGTGGCCTACGAGGCCCTCGGCTGGGCGGAGCCCGGGGGGGCGGCGGCGCTGGTGGCCTCGGGGGCGACGGCGCTGCCGCAGGTCCGGGCCGAGGCGGGCCTCGGGGAGCGGCCCGCGCGCTCGATGCCGGTGAACACCGGCGGCGGGCTGATCGCCGACGGCCATCCGGTGGGGGCCACGGGGGTGCGGCAGGTGGCGGAGGTCTTCACCCAGGGCTGCGGCGAGGCGGGGGACCGCCAGGTGGAGGGCGCCCGCACCTTCATGACCTTCAACATGGGAGGCTCGATGACGACCAACGTGGCCATGATCTGGCGCGCGGGCTGACGCGGCCGGAGGCCGGCTCGGCGCGGCCGTGAGAAGGTGAGAAGTCCCGTCAGTGCCTGGTGGTGACGGGTGACGTGTGACCAACCACGGGGGCCGCTCAGGCGTCAGTGATGATGGGCGTCAGGGGTCAACGTGTCGCGCCCGCCCACGGCGCTTCGGAACCGGCCCGATATGTTTTCAACCCCTCGGCCCGGCGCCGGGGTCTGGCACTCACCCGGGACTTCTCATTCGATGTCGGCCTTCCAGTTCGTGGCCTGGATGGCGGCGTTGATCTCTCGGAGTTGCTTCGCGAGGTCGTCGCACTGCTTCTGGAGCTTGGCGACCTCGAGCGTGGCGACCCACTTGATCTCCTTCATGCTGTAGCGGTCGGGCTCCTTGCGGGTGGCCGCGATGGCGGCCTGGAGCAGGGAGTGGTGCTGGGCGAGCGTGTCGCGCTGCGCGACCGCCACCGCCAGCACGCGCCCGTCGGCGAGCTTGGTCACCTGGTTGGCCCGGTCGATGCGGAGGGCGATGTCCTCCAACTCGCCCAGCACGCCGACCGCCTCCTTGATGAGCTTGGCCGGGTCCTCGTGGGGCTTTTCCTTCTCCTGCACCACGGCGTTGGCCCCGATCCGCTCGCGCAGCGACGCCAGCTTCTTCTTCAGGTCGGCCCGCAGGAGCAGCGCTTCGGCGATCTTCATGGGAGCATGGTCCGACGATGGGCCGCCGGTCACGGTCGGGCTCGCGCCGGCGCGAGCCCGCGGAGAAGCCCCGCCCTGGCAGCGGGCGGGGGGGCGCGGCGGGGAGCCGCGGAAATGCCCGAGAGAGGACTTGAACCTCCACCCAGTTACCTGGACAAGAACCTGAATCTTGCGCGTCT
>CAISKG010000302.1 GCA_903885855.1 uncultured Planctomycetaceae bacterium | reverse complement strand
TGCCGCGCCTCCTGCCGCTCCTGGAGGCGCTCGAACGGTCGGGCGACCGCTCGCGCCGGCTGTGGATCACCCAGGCCTACTGGAAGCTCGCCGCCGCGGCGGCGCGCCACCGCTTCGCCGCGGACGCCGAGGAACGTCTCTCGCTCGTGGCCCCCGGCGGCAATGCCGACGACCTGGCCATGCTCGACGCCGCGATCCACGGGGCCCGGGGGCGGGCCGCCACCGCCGTCGTCGAGCTCATCTCCGCCCAGCAGGAGCTTTCCGATCTGGTCCGGCTTCCGGTCACGGAGCCGCCGCCGCTGACGGCCGACCGTCCGCTCACGTCCGCCTACCAGACCCATTTCGAGACGATCTTCGCCCTCCGCCCGGCCACCGGACGGGTCCGCGCCATCCACCGCCAGCTGCCGGCGGCGCACGCCGCCATCCTGGCCCGCGCGCAGGCCACGGCCGCGGCCCAGGAGCGCTTCGACGTCGTCGAGGCGCTCTACGCCCAGGCGAAGAAGCCGATCAACGCGGTCCTCTCCGCGCACGACGCCATCACCGCGCAGCAGCAGGCCTTCGTCGATGCCGTGGCGGCCTACAACCTGGCGATCGCCGAGTACGTGATGGCGGTCGCCGACCTGTCCGTGCCCGACGAGCAGTTCGCCAGCATGCTCATCGGCCAGCCCATCGCCTGGCGCGCGCCGCAGGGGGCCGGCATCGTGCCGGTCTCCGGCCAGATTCCGCCGGGCCAGTTCCCGGCGGCGCAGACGCCCCCCGGCCAGGTCCCGTCGGCGGCGCCGCCGGCCGGGTCGTCGCCGCGCCTCTTCTCCTCCGACCCGGTCTCCGCGCCGCTGCCGGCCCGGACCGGGCCGACCGACGTGCCGCTCCCGCCGGCGGGCCTCCCCGGCGGCGGCGCGCCGACCCTCCCGCCGCCCCCCTTCCCCGCGGGCGGCTGAACGGCGTCGGCTTGCATCCCGGGGCCGGCCGGGCGAAAGATGCGGGCATGGCCGCGCCCCCGCACACCTCCGCCCCACCCACGATCCCCGCGGAAGCCCCGGTGCGGCCGCTTTCGATCGGCCCGGTGGTGGTCGATCCGCCGGTGCTCCAGGCCCCCATGGCCGGCTACACCAACTACGCCTACCGCCAGGTGGTGCGCGAGTTCGGCGGGGCGGGCCTGCTGGCCACGGAGATGATCGCCGCCCGCAGTGCGGCATGGCTCGAGACGAACCGCGGCGAGCATCCCGACCGGCTGTGGGGCGTGCGCGACGAACCACGTCCCCTGGCGGTGCAGATGTGGGACAACGACCCCGACAACCTGGCCCACGTCGGCCGGCGGCTGGCGCGCGAGTTCCGCGTCAGCGTGGTCGACCTGAATTTCGGCTGCCCGGTCCGGCAGGTGACGGAGAAGGCCCACAGCGGCTCGTGGCTGCTGCGGGATCCGGCGCGCGTGGGGGGCATCGTGGCCCGGGTCGTCGAGGCCTGCGACGGCGTGCCGGTGACCGCCAAGATCCGCCTCGGCTGTTCGGCCGACCGCTGCACCGCGATCGAGGTGGCGCAGCGCATCGAGGAGGCGGGCGCCGCCTGCCTCACGGTGCACGGCCGGGTGGCGTCGCAGTTCTTCACCGGCCGCGCCGACTGGGGGGCGATCGCGGCGGTGAAGCGCGCGGTGTCGCGGATGCCGGTGGTGGGCAACGGCGACATCGACTCCGCCGCCACGGCCGTGGCCCGGCTGCGGGAGACCGGCGTCGACGGCGTGATGATCGCGCGCGAGGCGCTGGCCCGCCCCTGGATCTTCGCGCAGATCGCGGCGCTCCTGCGCGGCACGCCGGTGCCCCCCGACCCCGATCTGGCCACGCAGCGGGAGATCGTCCTGCACCACTACGACCTCGTCTGCCGGCGTTTCGGCGT
Source organism: uncultured Planctomycetaceae bacterium (assembly GCA_903885855.1). GTDB lineage: Bacteria > Planctomycetota > Planctomycetia > Pirellulales > UBA1268 > QWOP01. Next base: position 3,681 of record CAISKG010000302.1, on the reverse strand, counting down.
GGAGCGCGGCACGCTCCTGATGCGGAAATTCGCCTGTGCGTACGCCGCCGGGCTCGCCGGCGCGCGCGAATTCCGGGGCCGGGTCTCGCGGGTCACCACGCGCGAGGAATTCCTGGCCGCGATGCGGGAATCCTTTCCCACCGCGCCGGCCGCCGGCGGGAGGGGCCAACGGGACCGTTCCCCCGACACGGGGCCGCTTTCCGAGGGGCCGACTGGGGGGTGATTATTTTCACAGGATTGCTTGTCAAAAACTCCCCCGCTCCTACACTTTCAGCATGACGCGCCATCCGGCACAGCCCGATTCCGCCGCTGCCGCCCCGGTCGCCGACGCGCCCGCGGCCGGCGCCGTCCGGCGCTCCGACGCGGCGTTGGTGGAGTTGCTCCGCGCCGAAATCGCCCCGGGGGTGGGTGAGTTGGCCGAGTGCCTCGGGGTCACGGCCACGGCGGTGCGGCAGCGGCTCGAGCGGCTCATGCGCGACGGCGTGGTGGCCCGCGAGGTGGTGCGCGGCGCGGGCGAAGGGCAGTCGGCCCGGCCGCGGGGGCGTCCCGCCTTCGTCTACCGGCTCACCGAGAAGGGACGACGGGCGGGCGGCGACAATTTCCGCGATCTGGCGATGGTGCTGTGGCGCGAGGTCCGGTCGGTCGCGTCTCCCGACGTGCGGCGCGGCCTGGTGTCGCGCATCGGGGCGGCGATGGCGGAGCTCTACCGGCCGCACATTGCCGGCGCGACCGTCGCCGAGCGGCTCGACGGTGCCGCCGGGCTGCTCCGCAGCCGCGACATCGCCTGCAGCGTCACCCCCGCCGAGGCCGGCAGCGGCCGCTTGGCGGTGCTCACGAGCCATGTCTGCCCCTATCCCGATCTGGCCGAGGAGGACCGGGGCATCTGTTCCGCCGAGCGGCTGATGCTGCAGGAACTGGTGGGGGCCGGCGTGAGGCTGGCATCGTGCCGCCTCGACGGGGCCGACACCTGCCGCTTCGAGGTCGCGGCGGCGGGCTGCGACGGCGTCGCGGAATCCCCCCGATCCGGGGAAATGCCGCCGGATGGCGACGGCCCCGCGAGCCGGGGGCACGCCCCGTGAGACGAAACCCGGACGAGGTCCTTCCCGCGCGCGGCGTCGGGCGTTCAACTGACATGCTTGCGTGGGGCCCGCCGCCGGCGGCGCCCCGTCGCGGCCGCCGCGGCCGCGCGATCCCGATTCCCCCCCGTCGTGCCGACTGGAGCCACCGATGACGCAACCCTGGATCGAGGGCCGCTTCGAGGAGAACCTCGTCCTCACCACCGTCGAACAGGCCATCAATTGGGCCCGGCAGTCGAGCATCTGGCCGATGACGTTCGGCTTGGCGTGCTGCGCGATCGAGATGATGGCCGCGGGCGCCAGCCGCTACGACCTCGACCGCTTCGGTGCCGGCGCGTTCCGCGCCACGCCGCGGCAGGCCGACTTGATGATCGTGGCCGGCACGGTGACCTACAAGATGGCCAGCCGCGTGCGTCGCCTCTACAACCTCATGCCCGATCCGAAGTACGTGATCGCCATGGGCGCCTGCACGACCGGCGGTGGCCCGTACTTCAAGTGGGGCTATCACGTGGTGAAGGGGGTCGACCTCGTCGTCCCCGTCGACGTCTACGTGCCCGGCTGCCCGCCGCGTCCGGAGAGCCTCCTCGAGGGGCTGATGCGGATCCAGGACAAGATCCTCGGTCAGCGGATCGCGAAGCGTGCCGGCGCCGACGGCAAGATCGACGACGAGCTGCCGATCCCCCACCACTCCGGCCACGTCATCTCCCCCGTCGGTGACGGCGATCTCGTCTACCAGCACCAGAAGGTCCAGCCCTGAACGGAATCCCCATGACGCCCACCCCGTCCGCGCCCGCCGATCGTCTCGTCATCCGTGGTCTCCACGTCGCCGTGGAGGGGCAGGAGATCCTCCGCGGCGTCGATCTCGAGATCGGCCGCGGCGAGATCCACGCCCTGATGGGCCCCAACGGCTCGGGCAAGAGCACGCTCGGCTACGCGATCATGGGGCACCCGTCGTACGAGGTGACCGCCGGCACGATCGAGCTGGTGCGCGCCGACGGCACGCGGCTCGATCTCCTGGGGATGGAGCCCGACGAGCGGGCCCGGGCGGGCGTGTTCCTCGCCTTCCAGCGGCCGATGGCGATCCCCGGCGTGCGTCTGGCCGATTTCCTCCGCCACTCCGTCACCAACGTCCGCAATCCGGAGCGGCGTGAGGGGCAGGAACTGATGCCGATGAAGGAGTTCCGCGCCGAGCTCAAGGCGAAGATGGCCGAGCTGTCGATCGATCCCGACTTCGCCCGGCGGTACGTCAACGACGGCTTCTCCGGCGGCGAGATGAAGCGCGCCGAGATCCTCCAGATGGCGATGCTCCGTCCGCGCTTCGCGATCCTCGACGAGACCGACAGCGGCCTCGACGCCGACGCCGTGCGCCTCGCCAGCCAGAGCATCGCCCGCATCGGCGGCGCCGCCGGCGGGGCCGACGACGGGGCGATGGGCCTCCTCATCATCACCCACCACGAGCAGCTCCTCGAGCACAACATCCCCCACCGCACGCATGTCATGCTCGGCGGCAGGATCGTCGAATCGGGGGGCGCCGAACTCGCCGCCGAACTCCACAAGCGCGGCTACGAACGGATCCGCGCGGCCCACCCCGAGGCGGCCGCCGCCGAGAAGTCGCTCGAGGAGGCCGCCGCGGGCGCTTGACGCCCCCGGCCCCGACCGTCCCCCTGCCCCGCGGCCGCGTCGCCCCGCGGTCGTCCGCCCCATTCCGCCCCGCCGCCCCCACCCCGAGGCCCCGCCATGGCCACCGACGCCAGGGATTCCAGCACGCTCGCCATCGGCGAGATCAACAAGTACGACTTCCGCACCGACTCGCCCGCGGTCTTCAAGGCCCAGCGCGGCTTGAGCGCGGAGATCGTCTCGCAGATCTCCGAGATGAAGCGCGAGCCGGAGTGGATGCGCGACTTCCGGCTCAAGAGCCTCGAGATCTTCAACGCGCGCCCCATGCCTTCGTGGGGCGGCAGGATCGGCGTCGACTTCCAGGACATCTTCTACTACCTCAAGCCCACCGAGCAGCAGGGGAAGACCTGGGAGGAGGTGCCGGAGGAGATCAAGAAGACGTTCGACCGTCTCGGCATCCCCGAGGCGGAGCGCAAGTTCCTCGCGGGCGTGAAGGCGCAGTTCGAGAGCGAGGTGGTGTACGGATCCCTCCAGGAGGACCTGGCGAAGAAGGGGGTGATCTTCACCGACACCGACACCGCAGCCTCGTTTAGTCGGGTCAGTGTGTCGCCCAGACTGGCGCCCACGCCGGCATTCGTCGCCACAAAGCCGCGGACCGCACCCGACGTTTCCGCAAAGGCCTGCATCGCGCGGCGGGCCTCGACCAGCGTCGCGGTCAGCTCCTTCCCGGCCGGTTCGACCTGCGCATCCAGCCGTGCGATCGCTACCCGGAGATCCGCCATCGTGCCGTTGAGACTCTCGATCGTGCGCTTGATCTCCGGATTGCTGGCGAGGGCCTCGACCGCCGCCCCGGTCTTTTTCCACTGCTCCACCACGCCCCGCACGTCGATCCCCGCCACCTGCTTGCGCGACTGCGCCACCAGTCCCTTCAATTCCTCGGACAATCCGGCGAAATCGATCTTCTTGATCTTCGCCAGGATCTCGGAGG
>CAISKG010000301.1 GCA_903885855.1 uncultured Planctomycetaceae bacterium | reverse complement strand
GTGCCGGCGGCGGCGCAGCCTACCCGCAGCGGCTCGAGCGCCGCGGCATGGCCCTCGACCGCCGCGCGGCAGGCCCGCGTGCCCGGCGCGCGGCAGGCCCCCACCGCGCACAGCGCGTAGCGCCGCTCGATGGCGTCCCCCGCGCGGTCGCCGAGGAGATCGATCACGCCCTGGACGCGGTCCGCGTCGTCGTCCTCGCCGAGCGTGAACACGCGCGGCCGCCCGCCGCGCTCCGGCCGCTCGAGCTGGTCGTGGAAGGGATGGCAGCAGGTGGCCAGGAGGAGGTCCACGATCGACCGCTCCGGCCGGTCGGCCAGCACCACGACGCGATCGACCCCCTCCCGCACCCGCCGGGCGGCGTCGAGGATGGCGAACAGAGCGCTGGCCCGCCGCGGCGCGGGGGCGGCACGCGTGCCGTAGGCGGCCAGCAGCGACGCCGCCGCGTCGGCCTCCGGGGGCACCCGGCCGCGGAGGCCCTCGAGGCGCTCCACCGCGGCGGCGAATCGCCCCGCCGCCGCGGCGTCCGGCCAGGCGGGGGGCGGGTGGTGGAGGATCGGGTCGGTCGGCGGCTTCGGCCGGATGACGCTCATGGCTCGTCCCGCAGGCTGGGGGAGGGAAGTATGCGGACCGCCGCGGTGGCGGAGAAGTCGGCGGTCGGCCCACTGCTCTTGAACCCGGTGCCGGCACCGCCGACAACATCCGCCGCGGGAGGCCGTCGCGCCCGTCGGACGCCGACCGTCGCCATCCCCACCCCCTGCCCTGCCGCGGAGTACGGAGCGTGACCGAACACGAGTTGGTGCGCGAGCTGGCGGAGAAGTCCTCCTCGAAGATCGTGCTGGTGGTCGCCGACGGCCTCGGCGGCCTGCCGATCGAGGCCGGGGGACGCACGGAACTGGAGACCGCCCGCACGCCGGCGCTCGACGCCCTGGCCGCCCGCGGCACCTGTGGGGCGAGCGTGCCGGTGCTCCCGGGCATCACGCCGGGGTCGGGGCCGGGCCACCTCGCGCTCTTCGGCTACGACCCGCTCGAGTTCCGCATCGGCCGCGGCGCCCTCGAGGCGACCGGCATCGGCTTCGAGCTCGGCCCCGACGACGTCGCCGCACGCGGCAACTTCTGCACCCTCGACGCCGCCGGCAACATCACCGACCGGCGTGCGGGCCGCATCCCCTCCGAGGAGAGCGCCGCGGTCGTGGAGCGGCTCCAGGCGGTGCGCGTGCCCGGCGTGGAGACGTTCGTCCGTCCGGTGAAGGAGCACCGCTTCGTCGTCGTGTTCCGCGGGAAGGGTCTCGACGGCGCCGTGGCCGACACCGACCCGCAGGCCACCGGCGTGCCGCCGCTCGAGCCGCAGCCGCTCTCGGCCGCCGCCGGGCGCACCGCCGAGATCGCCGCCGAGTTCGTCGATCGGGCCCGTCGCCTCCTCGTCGACGAGCCCAAGGCCAACGGCATGGTGCTCCGCGGATTCGCCGCCAAGCCGCGCCTGCCCGGCTACGAGGAGCTGTACCGCCTGCGGGCCGCGGCGATCGCGGTCTACCCGATGTACAAGGGGCTCGCGCGGCTGGCGGGGATGCAGCTCGTCGGCCACGCCAAGACGCTCGACGAGCAGGTCGACACCCTGGCCGCCTGCTGGCAGGACCACGACTTCTTCTTCCTCCACTTCAAGTACACCGACTCCACCGGCGAGGACGGCGCCTTCGCGGAGAAGGTGAAGCGCATCGAGGAGCTCGATCGGGTCATCCCGCGGATCGAGGCGCTGGGGCCCGACGTGCTCATCGTCACCGGCGACCACAGCACGCCGAGCCTGCTCAAGAGCCACTCCTGGCACCCCGTGCCCACCGTCATGGCCGCCGCCACCTGCCGCCCGGACGGCTTCGAGAAGTTCTCGGAGCGCAACTGCACGCGCGGCGGATTCGGAATCTTCCCCGCCAAGCACCTCATGCTCCTGGCCATGGCCCATGCCCTCCGGCTGGGGAAGTACGGGGCCTGATCCCCCGCCCCGCGCGGTGCGGACCGGCCGAGGGTAGATTCGGGGCATCCCCGCCGCAGGTCGATCATGGCACGCCTCGACGACGAAGATCTGTTCCAAAGCTCGACGATGACCTTCGGCGAGCACCTGGAGGAGCTGCGCCGCTGCCTGATCCGCGCCGCGGCCGGTTTCGCGCTGGCCGTGATGGTGGGCTTCTTCGTGGCACGGCCGTTCGTCCACCTCATCGAGCAGCCGCTGAAGCGCGCCCTGGCCACCTACTACTCCCACCGGGCGATCGAGACCTTCGACGGCTGGCGGCCCCGCGTCGCCGACGGCCCTCCCCTCCCCTACTCGCGCGACGAGGTCGTCGACGCGGTGGAGCGGCACGGGATGTCGTTCGAGCTGCGCGAGGTGCACGCCGACCGCCTGGCGCGCGTCCTGGGCACGGGCGGGGGGGAGGTGGCCGACGGCGCCGGCGGGGCCGATTTCCGCACCGACGATCTCGTTCCCCTGCTGCTCTGGCAGCCGATGGTCAAGGACCCGCGCGTGAGCATCACCACGCTCAGCGCCCAGGAGGCCTTCGGGCTCTACGTCAAGGCGGCGCTGCTGGTGGGGCTGGTGCTCGCCGCCCCGTGGATCTTCTACCAGCTGTGGACCTTCGTGGCGGCGGGGCTCTATCCGCACGAGAAGCGCTACGTCCACGTCTTCCTGCCGGTGAGCACCGGGCTGTTCCTCGCCGGCGTGTTCCTGGCCTTCTTCTTCGTCTTCGACTTCGTCCTCGACTACCTCCTGCAGTTCAACGACTGGCTCGGCCTCGACCCGGATCCGCGCATCAGCGAATGGATGGGCTTCGTGCTCATCCTCCCGATCGCCTTCGGCATCGGCTTCCAATTGCCGCTGGTGATGCTGTTCCTGGAACGGATCGGCGTCGTCGACGTCGCCACGTACGCCTCGCAATGGCGCCTCGCCGTGGTGGTCATCTTCGTGGTGTCGGCGATCCTCACGCCGGCCGATCCCTACAGCATGCTGTTCCTGGCCGTGCCGCTGTGCCTGCTCTATCTGGGCGGGATGGCGATCTGCCGCTGGCTCCCCGCCCCCGACGCCCGCGGCGCCTGAGCGGGCCTCCGCGGCCCGCGGGAGCGTGCGACGGGAAGGGCACGGAGGGCGTGCCGATGGCCGTCAGCCGGCCACGAAGGCCAGCCAGTAGAAGACGGTGCCGGTGACGGCGGTGAGGACGAGGTCCGCCGCCGCCAGCCGCGCCATGCGTCGGTGACGGGCCGAATGGGCGCCGGGCTGCGGCGGCACCGGGAAGCGGCGCCACGCCTCCAGAACGACCCACGCCCAGAGGACGAGCGTCGACACCGCGAACACCAGATGCACCCCAGGGCCACGAGCACGCCCCGCGGCCAGAACGGGCTCGGGGCCGCGCGCACCTTCCAGTCGGAGAGCAGGCGGATGTCGACCTCGAACACCACGATCGCCGCCAGCAGCGCCGCGACGATCGCCAACTGCAGGCGCTTGTGGCCGGCGTAGTCGCGCCGGTGGCGCACCAGGTGGACGCTCCACGCCAGGAGCGGGAAGGTGGCGAAGAGCCCGACGAGGACGACGTCCATCCCGAGGCTCGCGCGCGTGCCGAGAAAGCCGTCGATGCCGGCAGCGATCTGGGGAACGTCCACTCGGGGGTTGGCTCCAGGGAGTCCGCGCCCGTCCTGGCCGGGAACGGCGGGAGCCACAGCCTACCAGCCTCCCCGCCCCATGACTGCGGCGGCGGCGGGGCGGGAATTGCGATCCGGGCGCCCGGCCGACTACGATCGCACCCGACGGCCGAGTGGCGAAACCGGCAGACGCACGGGACTTAAAATCCCGTGGAGAGCGATCTCCGTGCGGGTTCGATCCCCGCCTCGGCCACTCGGGGCCCGGCGGCCGGTTCCCTCTTGCCGGCCGTGCGGCGCATCGGCTATTGACCCCGCAAGGAGGGTGGTTCCGGCCGCCCGGCCCGTTCCCGGGGAGCCCGTCATGCCACCGTCCCGCCGCCGTCTCCCGCCGGACGCCCTCGCCGCCGGCAGCCCGCGCGCCGGCGCCGGGCGCCTCTGGCTGCTCGTCGCGGGTGCGCCCGTGTTCGCGCTGGCGCCGATCGTGGGGTGTGCCGTCGGCGGCACGATGCGGCGATCGGCCCTGCCGGCGTCGTCCGGCGTCGCCCCGCCGTCGCTGGTCGCCCCGGAGGTCTCGCTCGGCGACGAAGCGACCACGACGGCCGCGCCGGCCATCGCGCCCGCCACCGCCCCCTCGGTCGCGCCGAGGTCCGCTCCGGCACGCTGACAGGGCCGACGGAGGCCCGGCCTCTCCCCAGCGCCGGCCGGGCGGGTGCCGGGGCCGCACCGAGCGGCGCCCGGTGGCGTCGCCGGGCGATCCGCATTAAGGTTCCCTCGGGCACCGAGGGAGGGCTGGCGCCCCCCTCGTCCCGGAGGAGATCCCGCATGCCGCTGTGGACGAGACTCGCCCTGATCGTGGGGCTGGCGGTGGCGGCGGCCGCCGCGACCGCGTCGGCCCTCCAGGCGCTCGTCGCCCGGACCGCGATCACGGAGCAGTCGCGCGCGGGCGCCGAGGGGGTCGCCGAGGCGCTCGCCCGGGCGGTGACCCTCGCCGGCGAGCTGCCCGCCCGGCTGGATGCGGAGATCGGCGAGCAGCTCGTCGTCCAGGGCCGGCTGCTCGCGCAGCTGGCGGCGGTGGCGGAGCAGGCCGGCCTCCCCCCCGCGGACGTCGACGCCCGGCTCCGGACGGCGGGCGAGCCGTCGGGCCATGAATTCGTCGTCACCGACGGCACCGGCGCGGTGCGGTACGCGAGCGTCGCGGCCCTCCAGGGCTTCCGCTTCTCGGACGATCCCGCCGCCCAGCCGCAGGACCACGTCTTCCACAAGCTGCTCGCCGGCGACCTGCCGGCGCTCGTGCGGGAGTCGCGCCGGCGCGACGGCGACGACCGGACGGTGAAGGAGGTGGGCGTGCCCGGCGTGGACGGGCCGCGGATCGTGCGCGTCGGCCTTCCCACCGACTACCTCGAGCGTTTGGAGCGCGTCGCGGGGCTGCGGCGTCTGGCCGGCGAGATGGCCACCGGCGACGTGCGCGAGGTGCGCGTCGTCGACGCGCGCGGCACGCCGCTGGTGACGCGCTTCGTCGACGAGCGTGGCAACGCCTCCGAGACCCCACAGCCCCTCGACGCCGCCGATGCGGCGCTGGCGCGTGAATGCATCGTCGGCGGGCGCACGCTGGGCCGGTCGGCCGGCACCACCTACCGCGCCGTCGCGCCGGTGCGGCGTGCCGACGGCGTCGCCTCGGGCGCGGTGCTCGTGGCGCTGGCGTCGCGGTCCGATCGCTGGCTCCCGATGTGGCAGGCGCTCTCGGCCCTGGCCGCCGCGCTGCTCGCCGGCGTCCCGGCGGCGATCGCCGCGGCCTGGCTCGGCCAGCGC
>CAISKG010000300.1 GCA_903885855.1 uncultured Planctomycetaceae bacterium | reverse complement strand
GGCGGCGCTGGTGGCGGCGGGCCTGCCGGGCACAGGCGCGCGGGGCGGCGAGCTGCGCGCGGCCACGGCGGTGGTCGACGTCACCGATCCCGGCGCCGCGCGCGTCCACGACCCGTCGCTCGCGAAGGTGCTGCTGCTCGAGCGCGACGGGGTGCGGGCGGCGCTGGTCACGATCGACGTCGTCGCCATCGGCGGCATCGGCCCGATCGGCGACGCCTTCCTGGGGGAGCTGCGCGAGCGCGTCGCGCACGAGCCCGGGATCCCCGCCGGGCGGCTGTTCGTCAACGCCAGCCATTGCCACGCCGCGGTCGCGGCCGACGTCGCCGAGCGCGTCGCCGGCGCGGTGGCCGCGGCGGCCGGGCGCCTCGAGCCGGTCCGGGTGGGCGCGGGGCGGGCGCACGAGGGGCGGATCAGCGAGAACCGGCGCGTCGATCTCGTCGACGGGTCGCAGGCCGACATGCGCCGCGCCTACGCCATGCCCCCGGACGAGGCGATCGCCGCCACCGGTCCGATCGATCCCGAGGTGGGGCTGCTGCGGCTGGACCGCGCCGACGGCACGCCGCTGGCGGTGGTCTACCTCTTCGCCTGCCATCCGATCATGAATCCCCCGCGCCGCGGCACCTCGGCCGACTTCCCCGCCGTCGCCTCGCGCGTCATCGAGGAGGCGCTCGGCCACGGCGCCGTGGCGCTGTTCGTGCAGGGCTGCGGCGGCGACGTGAACCCGGTGCGCTACAAGGAGACCGACCGCCCCGCCGACGCCGAGCCTTTGGGGAGCATGCTCGGCGGCACGGTCCTCGGGGCGCTGCCGCGCATCGCCACCGTGGCCGACGCGCCGCTCGAGGCCTTCCACGAGCGCGTGGAACTGCCGCGGGCCACCGACCACGAGGCACGGATCGAGCGCCTCCTCGCCGAGCGCGACGCGCTCGTCGCCGGCCTCGCCCCCACCAACATCTCCTTCGAGCAGTTCCTCCCGCTCCTGGTCGCCCGCGGCGCCTTCCCCCTCGATCCCGGCCGCTCCCGCCAGCGCACGCTCCACGACCGCGCCCTGGCGCCCGACGGCCCCGACGACGCGGCCGAGCACGACGCCGAGCTCGACGCCGAGATCGAGGCCTACCGGCGCAACATCGCCGCGCTGGAGCGGATCACGCGGCTGAACGTCAATCTCGCCCTCCTCGAGGCCCACCGGGCGCGCCGCGACGCGGCCGGCGGGGCGCCGATCCCCGCCGAGATCGGCGCGCTGTGCGTGGGCGACTTCACGCTCGTCACCTTCCCCGGCGAGGTCGTCTCCGCCGTCGGGCAGGACGTGAAGCGGGCCTCCGGCGACCCGCACACCTTCGTGGCCGGCTACACCGACGGCTACCTCCACTACCTCCCCACCGCGCGGCAGCGGGCCAACACCGGCTTCGCCCAGGAGGACTGCGACTGCCTGGTGGCCCCGGAGTGGGAACGGATCTTCACCGACGCGGCGGCGCGGTCGCTCGAGCGTCTGCGCGGCCGTTGACCCGCGTGAGGACGGCGTTCCCCCGCCCCGCGCCGCGCGGGTATCATCGGGGTTTCGGCCGCCGGGCGGGGAACCCCGGGGCCGCACGTCCCGTCCCGCTCCGCCAGGGAACCCTCCGCACCATGCCACGCCCGCGCCCCTCGCTTCTCCTCCGCGCCGCGATCCTCCCCCTCCTCCTCCTGCCGGCGGCGCGCGCCGCCGAGACCTGGGAGCAGGCCGCGGAACCCCAGGCCAGTGGTGCCGACGACGCACCCGCCGCCCGCAACGAGGGGCTCGCCGACTGGATCTGGGGGCCGGACGACGACGGCGACTACCGGCTCTGGAAGCGCTTCACGGTGCCGGCGGGGGTGAAGCGGGCGGTGGTCGCGGCGACCGCCGACAACCATCTGGTGCTGTCCCTCGACGGCACGCAGCTGGCCGCCAGCTCCGACTGGCAGCGGCCGGTGGTGATCGACGTCACCAAGGCCCTGGGCGCGGGCGCCCACGAGCTCGTGGCCGCGGTGCGCAACGACGGCGGCCCGGCCGGCTTCTCCTGCCGGCTGGTCGTCACCGGCGCCGACGGCGCCGAGACGGTGATCGAGAGCGACGGCACCTGGCTGGCGGCGCCGACCGGCACGCCGGACGACCGCGTCGAGGTGCGCGTCGTCGCCGCGGGGGGCGACGGCCCGTGGGGCGAGGCGCTGGTGGGCAATGCCGTGGCCGCGCAGCCCTTCCAGCTCCTCCCCGGCTTCCGGGTGGAGAAGCTGTTCACCGTGCCTCAGGACGTGCTCGGATCGTGGGTCTGCCTGGCGACCGACGCCAAGGGCAGGCTCATCGCCAGCGACCAGGGGGACAAGGGGCTCGTGCGCATCACCCCCGCGCCCCTCGACGGCTCGAAGCCGACGATCGTCGAGAAGATCCCGGTGGCGCTCAGCGGCGCCCAGGGGCTGCTGTGGGCCTTCGACGCGCT
>CAISKG010000299.1 GCA_903885855.1 uncultured Planctomycetaceae bacterium | reverse complement strand
CGCCGCCGCCGCGGCGCGGCTCGAGCCGGCGGCGATCGGCCACGCCGCGGTCGACGACTGGCAGCACACCCACAACCGCCGCTGGGTGCGCCGGCCGGAGACGCGCATCGTCGATCCCTTCGGCAATCCCACGGGACTGGCGCACATGCACCCCGGCCACCTGTCGCGCGACGTCATCGGCCCGTCGGGGCCGGTCGACCCGCAGCTGAGCGTGGTCTCCGTCCGGTCGGCCGCCGGCCGCCCGCTCGCCGTCTTCGCCAACTACTCCCAGCATTACTTCGGCTCCCCGGCGGTGTCGGCCGACTACTTCGGCCACTTCGCCCGCTCGGTGGCCGCGGGGCTCGGCGAGCCGGGGGAGGGGGTCGGCCCGTTCGTCTGCGCCCTCTCGCAGGGCACCAGCGGCGACCTGATGTGGATGGACTACGGCGCCGAGCCGCGCGCCATCGGGGTGGCGGAGTACGCCGCGGCGGTGGCCCGGCGGGCCCAGGAGGCGCTCGCGCGCGTCGAGCACCGCGACGACGTCACCCTCGCCGCCGCCACGCGCGAGCTCGACCTCGCCTACCGCGTGCCCGACGCGGCCCGCCTCGCCTGGGCGCGTGGCATCGCCGCGGGAATCCCCGACGACCTCCCCAGGAACATCCCCGAGGTGTACGCCCGCGAGGCTCTCATCCTCGACGAGCGCCGGCGCACCACGCTGCTGCTGCAGGCGCTGCGCCTCGGCGAGGCGACGATCGCCGCCCTGCCCAACGAGGTCTACGCCCTCACCGGCCTGCGCCTCCGGGCCCGGTCGCCGGCCCCCTTCCACTTCAACGTCGAGCTCGCCAACGGCGCCGAGGGCTACATCCCGCCGCCCGAGCAGCACGTCCTCGGCGGCTACACCACCTGGCCGGCGCGGACCGCGGGCCTCGAGGTGGAGGCGGAGCCGAAGATCGTGGCGGCGCTCGTGGAGTGCCTCGAGGAGGTGACCGGGAAGCCCGCCCGCGTGCCCGACGATCGCCATGGGCCGGCCGCCGCGGAGGTGCTCCGCCGCGGGCCCGCCGCCTGCTGGCGCTTCGAGGACGACGAGGGGAGCCTCCCGAGGAATGCCGTGGCGGGAGGCCCCGTGGCCCGGCTCACCCCCGGCTACGCCTGGCACCTCCCCGGCGTCGGGGCGGGCAGCGGCACCGGGGCCGGCGAGGCGCTCGTGCCCGGAGCCTTCGCGGTGGCGCCGGCCATCAACCGCGCGCTGCACCTGGCGGGCGGATCGCTCGTCGTCGAGGCCCCGCGCGGCGACGCTTCGCTTGTGGTGTGGGTGTGGCTCGGCGAGCGCTCCGGGGCTTCGCCGCGGAGCGGCACGGTCTGCGCCGGGCTCGCGGAGGAGCCGCTGGTCGCCTTCCAGGACGAGTCGCACGCGCTGGGCTTCGGCCTCGGCCCGGCCCGCACCGACATGGCCCTCGCGGCCGACGAGTGGCACCAGCTGGCGATCGTGCGGCGGGGCGGTCGCGTCACGGTGCACGTCGACGGCGGCGCCGAGCCGCGCCTCTCCGGCGCGGCCGGATCGGCGGCGTCGATCGTGGTGGGAGAGGGGCTGCAGGGGAAGATCGACGAGGTGGCCCTCTTTTCCCGCGCCCTCGACCCGAGCGAGATCGCCGCGACCTGGGACGCCTCGGGGCTGGCGGCGGAGCGGGCGGCGGCGGCGGCGCGGCGGCGCGTGCTCGAGGAGCGCGAGATCCTGCTGGCCGGCGTGCCCGATTTCCCCCTCGACCATGCGGCGCGCGTGGGCGCGCTGCGCCCTCTGCGCGCGTGGGCGCTGGCGGAAAAGACGGTCGACCTGATCGCCGGCCCGGCCGCCCCCGGCGGCACGGTGGCCTTCCATCCCCGGGCCCGGGCGGCGTTCCGCGGTGGCCGGCTCGCCGGCCGCGACGATGCCCTCGCCGAGGATTGGAGCGTCGCGTTCTGGTTCCGCAGCGACCTGCCGGGCACCGCCCGCCCGGTGGCCGCCTACCTCTTCTCGCGCGGGCCAGCGGGCGCCGCAGGTGCCCCGGGCGACCACCTGGGGATCGCGGGCTCGGCGATGCCCGGCGAGGAGGGGAAGCTGATCGTCTTCGACGGCAACGAGCGCAACGGGCTCCTCGTCGGCACCACCGTCATCCCCCCGGGCACCTGGAACCACGTCGTCCTCGCGCGGCGGGGCGAGGAGATCACGGTGTGGCTCAACGGCCTGGAGGCGCCCGAGATCGACGGCACCCTCGAGGTCACGGCGCCGCTCGCGCGCGACTTCTTCCTCGGGGCCCGCAACGACGACTTCGCGCCGCTGGCCGGACGGATGGCCGAGGTCGCCCTCTTCGACCGTCCGCTGGGCGCGGCCGAGGCGGCGGCGCTCTTCGCGGCGTCGGGGCAGACGCCGGGGCAGCCGGTGGTGCCGCCGGCCGACCCCGGTCCCGGGGCCCGCTCCCCCGAGGAGACGCGGGCCGGGATCCGCGTCCCGCCGGGCTGGCGGGTGGAGCTGGTGGCCGCGGAGCCCGACGTCCTCGATCCGGTCGCCTTCGACTGGGACGCCGCCGGACGGCTGTGGGTGGTGGAGATGGCCGATTATCCCTCGGGGCTCGATGGAGCCGGCGCGCCGGGAGGGCGCGTGCGCGTCCTCGAGGATGCCGACGGCGACGGCCGCCACGAGACGAGCCGGCTCTTCGCCGACGGGCTCTCCTTCCCCAACGGGATCGCGGTGTGGCGCGACGGGGTGATCGTCACCGCGGCGCCGCAGATCCTCTTCCTCCGCGACACCGACGGCGACGGCGCCTGCGACGCGCGCGAGGTGCTCCTCGAGGGCTTCATGGAGGGCAACCAGCAGCTGCGCGTCAACGGCCTCCGCGCGGGCCTCGACGGCACGCTTTGGTGCGCCAGCGGCGGCCACCATCCCGGGCACGGCACGCAGACGGTGATCCGCTCGCCGAAGGCGGGGCGCGAGTACTCCCTGGGGAGCCACGACTTCCGCTTCGATCCCGACTCCGGGGAGGTGTGGATCGAGAGCGGGCCGTCGCAGTTCGGCCGCTCCCGCGACCCGTGGGGGCATTGGTTCGGCACGCAGAACGCCAACCCGCTCTGGCAGTGGGTGATCCCGGAAGCGGCCGCGGCGCGGAATCCCGCGGTCGCCCCGGAGCGGACCACGCGGCACGTGCTCGGCGCCAACAGCCCGCCGGTGCGCCCGGCGAGCCCCCCGGAGAAGCGCTTCCATTCCTTCGAGCAGGCGGGGAGGTTCACGTCGGCCTGCGGGATCACGCTCACCGAGGACGGAAGCCTGTTCCCGGTCGTCTCGGGGCCGGGGGACCGGCTCCACGCCTTCGTCTGCGAGCCCTTCCACAACCTCGTGCAGCATGCCGTGCTCCTCGACGACGGCGTGTCGTACGCCGCCCACTGGCCCGCGGAGGAGGGGCCGACCGATTTCTTCGCCTCCGACGACGGCTGGTGTCGGCCGGTGATGGCGCGCGTGGGGCCCGACGGCGCGTTGTACGTGGCCGACATGTACCGGGCGATGATCGAGCACCCCGATTGGCTCCCCCCGGAGGGGCGCGCCGAGATGCTCCCCACAGCCCGCCTCGGCGACGACCGCGGCCGCATCTGGCGGGTGGTCCGGGCCGCCGCGCCCCCCGCCCGCTTCCCGG
>CAISKG010000298.1 GCA_903885855.1 uncultured Planctomycetaceae bacterium | reverse complement strand
TACCGCCGCCGAGGACGGCCACGGCCGACGCCGTGGCGGCGAAGCGGTCGGCGGTGGGGGTGAGGTAGGAGTGGGAGCCGTCGGGGCGGGTCTGCGCCCAGCCGGAGTTGCCGCCGCTCGAGGACTGCGGCACGCCGATCCCCTCCTTCCAGCGATTGATGGCGTTGTTGCCCCCCACCGAGAGCGCCATCTCGAGCACCTCCTTGGGGGCGTAGTGCGCCAGGCACGCGGCCACGTCGGCGTCGGCCACGCTCCCGGGGGCGAGGGTCAACTTCCGCGCGAAGGCGAAGGCCGCCTGCTCGCGCTCGGGGAAGCCGCTCCAGTCGGCGTCGAGGCGTGCGAGATCGTCGTCGGTCATGCCCACGGCGAGGAGCTTCGACTCCTGGTGGCCGAGGCAGTACTGGCAGTTGTTGGCGCGCGACGCGATCCAGAAGAGGCGCGTCTTGAAGCCGTAGTCGAGCGTGACGGCCGGGTCGGGCTCGATCACCACCTTGGGGGCGGGAGCCCCCGGCCGGCGCGGCGCGCTGCCGCCGAAACCGAGATAGCCGCGCAGCTCCGTGGCGGGCAGGAACAGGGCGCGCAGCCGGTTCTCGTAGGAGAGCGCCTGGGCGTCGTCGCCGGCGGCTGCGATCTCCTCCGCCGAGGGCTCGGGGAGCGGGATCCGCTCCGGGCGGGCCTTCATGTCCTCGAGCAGGCGCTTCATCGCCGGCCGCGTGACCGGCGTGGGGCGCGGGCCCTCGCCGGACTCCGCGGCCGGAAGCGACGGGGCGGGGGCGAGCGCGAGGAGGGCCGCCAGGCCGTGCCACGCGCGGCGGAGGGGAGCGGGAGAGTGCATGGGGAATCTCCGGGAGCGACGGGAGGAGGGGGATCGGCGTGCGCCGGCCCGGGGTCAGTCGCCGAGGGCGACGCTGATCGCCGGCTGCGTGGAGACGACGTACACCACCTTCTTGGTGCCGATCGGCGGCGGTCCGACGAGCGTCACCTCGAAGCGCGTGCTCGGGCCGAAGGAGCGCCCCTCGCCGAGCGTGAACGACTCGAGTTTCGCGCCGCGGAGCCACTGCTCGTCGGCCACGTGGATCGGCGGGGAGCGGCCCCGGAGGTCCTCGCAGGTGGCGCCGTCGCGCCACGCTGCGAGGACCGTTTCCAGGATCGCCGTCGCCTTCTCCGGCTCCGCCACGTATTCCACCTTCCGGCCGCAGCCGACCGGCAGGGCCGCCGCCACGAGCAGGAGCACGGCCGCTCGGCGCGGGAGGGGGGGCAGGAATCGCATGGCAGGTCTCCGGGGAAGGACGGACGGATCGCGTCGCGCGGGCCTCACTGCTCGAAGCCCGAGACGATCTCGGCCCCCGCGCGGCTGCCGACGCCGCGCCACAGGGCGAGGTCGACGCCGTCGGAGACGAACTTCACCGATCCGTCGCACATCCCCAGCTGCACGCCGCCGGCGTGCGAGCTCTGGGCGGTGGTCATGATCCGGCCCGGGGGGAACATGCACGACCGCGCGTTCGGCGGGGCGGAGTGGAAGTAGATCGTGGTGGAGTGGTAGCCGTAGAGCCACGGGCCGCCGACGTTGCTGTAGCGCTGGAAGGAGAGGTTCCGGGGGTCGATCGCGTTGCACTGCTGCATCGCCTCGTCGGCGGTGGCGGGGTTGGTCTGCGGCCAGAAGGTGTCGGTGCGCACCGTGGCCATGCCGTTGTTGAAGTCGCCGGTGTCGTGCTCGGAGATCGCCGCGGTGTGGCTCGTGCCGTCCATCAGGTCCTGGAAGCGCACCTTGCTGTCGAGATGGAAGGCGCCGTTGGGGGCCGGCATGCCGAAGTTCGGATCGGAGGACGCCCCCGGCGGGTTGCCCCACAGGATCCCCGAGCCCTGGTTCAGGCGGTAGTTGTTGCGGCCGTAGACCGCCGGGACGTTGTTCGACGGGTCGGACGGGCAGTTGAACGTGGGCACGTTGGCCGCGGCCGCGGCGGCGTTGGCCGGATCGTTCCACGCCTTGGAGGGGTCGACGAGCCG
>CAISKG010000297.1 GCA_903885855.1 uncultured Planctomycetaceae bacterium | reverse complement strand
TCCACGCACCGCATCTCCGCCGCCACGAGGAACGCTCGGGGGCCCACGCCGGCCACGAAGCGGCCGCCCCGCCCCACTTCCTCCGCGCGTCCCGCGCCGTGGGGCGGGCGGACGACGTGCGCTGCTGAAGCGCGGGCTTCCGGCCAGCCGCAGTCCCCGACGCCCGCGTCAGACGTCGCGCCGCCGACCGCTGAACTTGCACACCGAGAAGAGCCCCAGCCCGGCGGCCATCACGGTGATGAAGTAGGCGGGGATGTACTTCACGGTGAACAGCGACGTCTCCGGGGGAGGCGTGGTGTCGACCGGCGCCGCCGCCGCGGGCGGAGCACCGCCGTTGGCGAAGTTCTGGGCCATGTTCTGGGCGCCTTGGGGCAGACCCTGGAGCGGATTCGCCGGCCGGGCCATCTCGTCGAGCGGCTTGGCGAGCAGGCCCACGCCTCCCTGCGCGAACGCCTCCGTCGCGCCCGTCGTCAGCGCCACGGACAGCGCCGCCACGGCGACGCCCGTTCGGAGGACGGTGCGGAATCGGGGG
Organism: uncultured Planctomycetaceae bacterium; assembly: GCA_903885855.1. Classification (GTDB taxonomy): domain Bacteria; phylum Planctomycetota; class Planctomycetia; order Pirellulales; family UBA1268; genus QWOP01. Next base: position 1,670 of record CAISKG010000297.1, on the reverse strand, counting down.
GAGCGAAGCATGGGCTGGACTCCTGGCGGGCAGGTCGGTCTCGGGCGGGTGCCTGGGCCCGCCGCCGAGAGTAGGATACCGCCGATCCGGGGCTCCCCGGAACACCCCTCCCGCAGCCACGCCGAACGATGCCAGACAAGCCCAAACGAACGGCCCCCCCGGGGGCCGCGCCGCTCCGGCGCCGAGGCCGCGACCAAGGCCCCGCGCGCGGCGGCCGGCAAGATGTCGCCGATCGACACCAAAACCCTCGGCCTGATCGTCGATCTGGCCAACCGGGTGGCCGACGCGGCGGTCAAGCGCCGCGACCCCCACATCGACATCCCCGCGCGCAGCCTCTCCAACGTCCGCTTCAACAAGTCGCGGAAGATCATCGAGATGGGGGGGCAGACGAACTGCCGCCAGCTCTTCAATCTCTCCCAGGCGAAGAGCTACATGCAGACGGTGCTCGTCGCCAGCGGGTGCAAGGCCCTCATCGACCAGCAGAAGTCGACCAGCATCCGAGGTCTCTACTACCTCCTCAAGCACACCATCGAAGGCACCCGCGAGGAGACCTTCGCCGATCAGGACGAGTGCGATCCGATCATCGAGGATCTGGAGGTGACGCTGCAGAGCCTGCGCGAGGAACTGCGCGTCTATGCCAGCAACCGTGGCGGGATGGTGGGCCCGATCACGCTCATCGACGACGGCGACGAGATCGACTGCTCGCGGATGGGCTCCGGCGGCTACAGCATCCCCTCGATCGTCGAGGCCAACGTCATCCGCTTCAAGTCGTGCGACGCCAAGTTCATCCTCCACGTCGAGAAGGACACGGTCTGGCGCCGGTTCAACGAGGACAAATTCTGGCGGAAGCACAACTGCCTGCTGACGCACGGCGGAGGCCAGCCTCCGCGCGGCGTGCGCCGCATGCTGCACCGCCTGCACCACGAGCTGAAGCTGCCGATCTACTGCCTGCTCGACAACGATCCGTGGGGCTACTACATCTACTCCGTCCTCAAGCAGGGCTCGATCAACCTGGCCTACGAATCGAAGCGGATGGCGATCCCGGAAGCGAAGTTCCTCGGCCTCCGCTCGCGCGATTACGGCCGCTGCAAGCTCAGCCCCAGCGTGCAGATCGCCCTCAACGACACCGACGTGAAACGGGCCAAGCAGATCGCCGCCTACCCGTGGTTCGCCGAGAAAAAAGCCTGGCAGCGCGAGATCGCCGACATGCTGGCCAACGGCTTCAAGCTCGAGGTCGAGTCGCTGATCTCGAAGGACATCAGCTACGTCACCGAGACCTACACGCCGGAGCGGATCGAAGAGGGGGATTGGCTCGACTAGCTGACGGCACGCGAAACACGGGCTGGCTGACGACACGCGAAACACGGGCATCCTGCCCGTTTTCGCTCGGGGGCTCCGCGGTGCAGCCAAGGTGCACGCGTTCGCCCGGCCCGCCGGCTTCCTGCCGGCGTTGCGGCCGTGGGGCAACGCTAGCCTGCGAAGATCTGTTGCTTCTTCCCTCGCGTGACGAGCGAAGGGGGCGCCCGTGCCTCCGAGCGGCGTAACCGACAAGCGCAGCCAGGGATGGCGGAGCGCAGGAGGGCCCGAGTGAGCGGGAGGCCCGGAGGGCCGAAGCGAACGTCCGGCGAGCGGGGCACGGGCGACCCCGAAGCGGCGCCAGGCTGGCTGAC
>CAISKG010000296.1 GCA_903885855.1 uncultured Planctomycetaceae bacterium | reverse complement strand
GCGTCGATGCTCGTCGCGATCGGGGGCATGGCGGTGTGGCTCTTCCTCCTCCCCGGGCGCGCGGCGACGGACGCGTGTGTGACGCTCGTCGCGTTCGCGGCGGTGGCGGTGCCGGCGGCGCTGGTCTCCGACGATCGCCTCGATCCCCGATGGCGGCAGCTGCTGGCCTCGGTCCCGCCCCGCTCCACCGCGCGCCACCGGCGCCCCGGATGGGGGCCGCCGCGCACGATCGAATGGCTCCACGCGGCCATCCTCGGCTGGCCGCCGTTGGTCGCGTCGCTCCTCCTGGCCCGGGAATCCTCGGCCGCGGTGGCGGCCCTGGCGGTGGCGGGGGCGACGGCCGCCGCCGCGGCGGCCACGGCCGCCATCGGGCCCGGACCCTGCCGCTGGGGCCCCCGGAAGCGCGCCTCGCGGCGGCGCTCGCAGGCGCGCTGGCGATCGGCCTGGCGGCGCTGTTCCTCGCCTGAGAGCCGCGCGGCGCGGCGGGCGCAGGGTTTGCCTCGCCGCCCCATCTTGCCGGCGGCGGTGTGACGCTGACGGGCGGCGTGCGGCCGGTCCAGATTCGGGGGGCCCCGGCACGATAACAAGGGGCAGCGCTCCGTCGGCCGCCGAGCGTGGTCTCTTCAAGGAGGAAGAAGTCGTGCACCGATTCCCTGTCGCCGCGCGCCGTCGCGGTACGCGATCCCCGCTGGGGAAGGCCCGCCGTGGCGCGTCGTGGGCCCTGGCCCTCGCGGTGTCGTGCTCGGCCGCAGCGGCCTTCTCGGCGGGGGTGGTGCCCAGCGAGACGCTCTTCCCGGCCACCACCCGCGTGTGGGTGAGCGTGCCCGATCCGAACGGCCTGCGCGAGGCCTTCGAGCGCACCGAGCTCGGGCGTCTGATCCGCGACCCGCAGATGCAGGCCTTCGTGGAGAGCTTCGGCGAGCAGGCGCGCAAGGTCGGCCGCCGTCGCCTCGGCCGCCTCGGCCTGTCGTTCGAGGATCTCTCCGGCGTGCCGGGGGGCGAGGTCGCCCTCGGCGTGATCGAGCCCGCCCCGGGCCGGCTGGCCACCGTGATCGTGGTCGACACGACCGGGCACGGCGAGGAGGCCCGGCGTCTCGTCGACACCATCGGTGAACGTCTCGCCGAGAAGAAGGGCACCACGACGACCTCCACCGCCGGCGGCGCCGCCGCGATGAAGGTGTGGAGCGTGCCCCCGGAGCCCGGCAGCGAGGGCGCGACGACGGTGGCCGTGGTGGTGGCGGCCGACGCGCTGGTCGTGGGCGACGATCCGGCGGTCGTGATGCAGACCGCCTCCCAGCTCTCCACGGGGCGAGCCGACTCGCTCTCGACGGTCCCCTCGTGGATGGCGGTTTCCGCGCGGTGCGGTTCGCAGGTCGCCCCCGGCGCGTCGTCGATCCGCTGGCACGTCGATCCGCTCGGATTCGCCAAGGCCTTCCAGGCGGCCAATCCGCCGCGCGAGAAGCGCAAGGGGCCCGACTACGTCGCCATCCTCGGCCGGCAGGGCTTCGACGCCGTCCGGGGCGTGGGGGGCGTGATCGTCGTCGACGACGGCCTCCACGACGTCCGCCACCACACGCTCGTCCACGCGCCGCCCATCGAGGGCCGGCAGCCCTTCGCCCCCGACCGCTACCGTCTCGCCGCGCGGATGCTGCAGTTTCCCAACGCCGCGGGCCTCGAGCCGCCCGCCTGGGTGCCGCGCGACGTCTCCGGCTGGGTGACGATGCAGTGGGACATGCAGAACGCCTTCGCCTCGGCCGAGTCGCTCGTCGACGACGTCATCGGGGAGAAGGGGGTGTTCGAGGACGTCATCGCCTCGCTCAAGGAGGATCCGGACGGCCCGCAGATCGACGTGGCCGCCGATCTGGTCGACTGCCTGGGGACGCGCGTCTCCATCATCAGCGACCACATGACGCCCATCGACGTCGACAGCGAGCGCCTGGTGATCGCCGTGGAGACGCGCGATCCGGAACGTGTGGCGCGGACCGTCGCCAAGAGCATGGCCACCGATCCGGACATGCGGAAGGTGGAGTTCGCCGGCCACGAGATCTGGGAGCTCGTCGACCGCACCGACTCCATCCCCAAGCTCGAGATCGAGACGCCCGGACTGGCCCCGCCGGGGCCAGTCGTGGCCGACGACGACGCCAAGGGACGCCGCGCCCGCCTCCGCGAGCGCGAGGAGAAGCTCCTCCCCCATTCCGCGGTGACCGTGGCCCACGGCCACCTGCTGGTGGCCTCGCACCGCGACTTCCTCGAGCGGGTGTTGGCCAACACCGCGGCCGAGGGGACGCTCGGCGAGGCGACCGATTACACCGCGGTGAGCGGCGAGCTCTCGCGCTACTTCCCCTCGCAGACGGCGCTGCGGAGCTTCGCCCGGGGCGGGGAGACGGTTCGCCCCGCCTACGAGATGCTGCGGCGCGGCGAGATGCCGAAGTCGAAGAGCCTGATGGGGCAGCTCCTCAACGCCGTCCTCGGCGACGGCAAGGAAGGGAGCGTGCGCGAGCAGCGCATCGACGGCAGCGCCCTGCCGGAATTCGAGGTGGTGGAGCGCTACTTCGGCACCTCGGGCGTGGCGATGGAGACGGTGGCCGACGGATGGTACGTCGGCGGCGTGTCGATGCCGCGCGACGCGCGCGGGGAGGCGGTCGCCCGCGAGCCCTCCGGCGCGGTGGGGCGCTAGCTGTCCGTGGAAAAAGTCATCCATGACCTTTTTCCACGTGTGGGCACCCTGAAAAAGCCGAGGTTTTTCACGGGTGCCTGCCGCCGCATCCGGCGGCGGATCACTTTCCCCCCGGTCTGCTAGCCTTGCCACCGTCCCGCCCGGCGTTTCCGGGCAGCGGCCCACCCAACGCCGCCCGCCGGGCGCGCCCCGGGCCGCAATCATCCTTTTTCCCCCGGGAGACTCGCATGGCCTCCAAGGAGCCGATCGGCGT
>CAISKG010000295.1 GCA_903885855.1 uncultured Planctomycetaceae bacterium | reverse complement strand
GGCCGAGCTCGGCGGCCAGAAGCGGCAGCGCGTGGAAGTGCCGCGCGTCGTCGAACTCGCGGTACTTGCTTCGACGTCGTCATCGCCGGCGGGAGCACGGCGGCCTTCGCCGCGGCGCTGGCGGCGGCCGAGGCGGGGGCGCGGACGGCGCTCGTGGAGCCGACCGACTGGGTCGGCGGCCAGCTCACCGCCAGCGGCGTGCCGGCGATCGACGAGGCCTGGCACGCCGTGGCCGAGCCCGACGGCGGGGCCTACGCGGTGTCGAAGGTGGCCCGGCTCCCGGCGAACATGACGCCGCGCTTCCTCGGGCTCCTCGAGGCGATCGAGTCGCGCGGCGAGTGCTGGGTGAGCCGGTTCTGCTTCTGCCCCGACGCCTTCGTAGCCGGGCAGCTCGAGCCGCTCGAGCGCGCCCTCGCGGGCCGGCTGGTCGTCTTCCGCGAGACGGTCGTGAAGCGCGTCGGGCTGTCGGCCGACGGCACGCGCGTGGAGCGCCTGGAGTGCATCCGCCGCACGCCGCGCGCGGGGCTCGCCGCACGGGGCTACGACCGCCTTCCCTCGGAGGATCTGGCCGACTGGTATTCCCCCGTCGATTCGCCGCGCTTCACGAAGGAGACGCTGCGCTTTCTCTCGCGCGGCGATCGGCCGACGGTGTTCGTCGATGCCACCGAATGGGGCGAGGTGCTCGCCCTCTCGGGCAAGGACTACCTGCAGGGGATCGAGGAGGCCGACGGCTCGCTCGCGGCGCCCCCCGGGGGCGACACCTGCGGGCAGGCGATCGTCCACTGCTTCGCGCAGGAGCTCCACGCCGAGCCGGCGGGCGAGGCCGACCGGCCGGTGCGCGCCGCCGACATGGGCTACGGGCCCTACCGCGACCGGCCCGACGCCTGGGGCCGGATCTGGACCTACCGGCGCCTGCGCGGGCGGGGCGCCCCGGCCACCGGCGACATCTGCCTGCAGAACTGGGGCTACTCGGCCGAGGCGGGGGAGGGGGGCAACGATTTCCCCCACGCCTACCTCTTCCTCTCGAAGGCCGACACCGCCGCGCAGGCGGCCGACTGGCGCGGCGGCGTGGATCCCGAGGCCCTCGCCGGCGCGGAGGACCGCGCGTTCGCGTGGCATCAGTGGTTCCGCGGGCGGGCGCCGGAGGGGATCGACCCGGCGCGGATCACGCTGGCCGCGCCGATCCTCGGCACGGCCCACGGCCTGGCGAAGCTCCCCTACGTCCGCGACACGCGCCGCTCGATCGGCCTGGAGGGCTTCGTCCTCGCCTTCCGGGATCTCACCGGCCCCCCCGGGGCGCGCACCGGCACGATCTTCCCCGACCGCGTGGCGCTGGGCGCCTATCCGGCCGACATCCATCCGGTGGCCACCTGCCGCATGCCCGCCGACGCGGCCGCGCCGCCCGACACGCTCCCCTTCTGCATCCCCTTCCGCGCCCTCACCCACCGCGATCTCACGAATCTGCTCGTGGCGGGCAAGACGATGGCGCAGTCGTTCCTGGCCAACTCCGCCACGCGCCTCCATCCCATCGAGTGGTCGAGCGGCACCGCCTGCGGGATCGCGGCGGCGGAGATGGCCGCGAGCGGCCGCACGAGCGCCGGCCTGGCCGCCGACGTGGCCCGCCTCCAAGCGCGCGTGCGGGCGGCCACGCCGATCGACTGGACGATCCCCGACTGACGGCGTGGGGCGCGTGGGGCGGCCGCGGCGCTGCGCCCTGCCGCGCTCAGGCCTCGCGCGGGTCGCGGGCGGCCTGGACCGGGCCGGTGCC
>CAISKG010000294.1 GCA_903885855.1 uncultured Planctomycetaceae bacterium | reverse complement strand
GCCACGCAGCGCCGCGCGTCGTCGAGGCTGCCGGCGGCGCTGGCATGCCAGCCGCGGGCGCACAGCCCGGCGGCACAGGCGGAGGCGGCGCGGCGGTCGGTGTCGACCACCACGACGCGCTTCCGGTTCCGGGCAGGATCGGCGGCGGGGACGGCGTGGGAATCGGCGGCGTGCGACATGGTGGGGCCCGTGGAGTGGATCGCTTCCACAGGTACCTAGGTCGCCCCCGGGCGACGGCAACGTCGCCGCGGGGCGACATCACCGCTTTCCCAGACCGGCGCCGCCCCCGGATCGACAGGACCGTCACGACCGGCACGACCCACGGCGCGGGGGCCGGGCCGGCAGCCCCGGGCCGGGGGGATCAGTCGCGCCGAAGCGGGCGCTCGCCGGCGGCCCGGTCGGGCCCGGGGCGGTGCTCGTCGCCGATGCCCACGGCGTCGATGATGCCGTCGGCGGCCGGGCCGAAGATCAATTCCTTCTTCTCGAACAACGCATCCGGATCGGTGTCGAGCATCTGCAGGCGCCGCTTGCGGAACCAGAAGAACGCCACCACCGCGAGCACCCCCAGCGAGATCGCCAGGAGGGTCAGTCCGCGTTCGGCGGAGCGGATCAGGCCGGTGATCCGGTCGCCGAAGAGGTAGGAGAGGCCGAAGAAGCCGCCGATCACCACCGAGGCGCACATGACGTCGGAGAGGAGGAACCAGCGGTACTTCACCCGCAGCATGCCGGCGGTGAGGTAGAAGGGACTCCGCAGCCCCACCAGGAAGCGGGCCACGAAGAAGGCCTTGATCCCGTGCCGCTGGATCAGTTCCTCGATCTTCTTTTCCCGCTCCGGGGTGAGGAACCCCGACCACCAGGGGTGGGTGCGGAGGATGCGGGCCCCGAAAAAGCGCCCCACGGCGTACATCAGGCTGTCGCCGAGCACCGCGCCGATGAGGCAGGCGGGCAGGGCGTAGTACCAATGCATCGCGCCGGCACGGCTGGCGACGCCGGCGAAGACGATCGGGACCTCCTCGGGAACCGGCAGGCCGATGCCGGTGAGCGTGAGGAAGAGCACGATGCCGAGGTAGGAACCCCGCTCGAACCACTCGAACATGATTGCGTCGGTCGGCGCCCCGGGGATTCGGCATGCGATACGGCCGCGACAGTGTACTCCGGGGAGCCCGGCGGGGCAGGGCCGCTTCCGCCGATCGGCCTTGCGGCGGCTGGGGGTGTGTGGGAAAAGGCCCGGTGGGGGGCCCGAGGCCCAGTGTTCGCCATGCGGCGTCCTTCCTTTCCGAGCCCCGGCCCGCCCGGCTCCCCCGCGCCCGTCCGGTCGCCGGGCCGGCTGGCCCTCCGCGCCGTGGCGGCGGTGGCCGGGCTCACCGCCGGGCTCGCCGCCGGGGAGTCGCCGCCCCCCGACGCCGCCCGTGACGCTCCCTTCCCCTGGACGCGGTTCCTCGCCGAGGCGTTCCCGGAGGGGACCGATCCGCTCCGCGCGCGACGCCCGCACACGATCCGCGAGCCGGGCCCCGACACCGCCAATTACCCCAACAGCCCGGAGACGCTCCCGCGCGGCGCCGCCTACCTCGAGACGAGCCCCGTCTTCTGGACCTCGGCGATCGGCGGCGTGCAGCCGTCGACCTACAACGCCGAGTTCCTCGTCCGCCTCGGCCTCACCGATCGGGTGGAGTTCCGCCTCTTCTCCAGCGGCTACACCTGGCAGGCCGCCGGCTTCGGCGCCGGGGAGACGACCGGCTTCTCGCCGCTGACGTTCGACACCAAGATCCACTTCTGGGAGGAGAACCGGGAGTGGTTCCTCCCCGCCGTCGGCTTCGAGGCCTACATCCAGTCGCCGTGGGGCTCGCCGGCCTTCGACGCCGGTACGCAGCCGGGGATGACGATGCTGTTTCGCACCACGCTCCCCTGGGACGTCGTCGCCGAGTGGAACGTCGGCCTCGCCGCCGACTCCACCGCGCTGGAGGCCTACGCGCCGATCGTCGTGGCCCAGTGGGCGTTCACGAAGCCCGTCACCGCCGACTTCGACCTGTTCGTCCACGGCTTCCAGAACGAGTCGGCGCTGCCGCGGCTGGCCGCCCAGACCGTCATCGGCGGCGGCTTCATCTGGTACCCCAGCGACCGGCTGTCGGTGTTCGGCAACTGGGGGGCGGCCACCGACCGCAGCGGCCCGGCCACCACCTTCCAGCTCGGCTGCGCCGGCGCCTTCTGAGCACGCCGCGGGCGGGCGCTTCAGCCGGCGCGCACCCAGTCCACCCCCTCCCGCGCCACCGGCTCCACGAGGGCCGGATCGAGATTGGCCGAGAGCACGCGCACGGCGCCGGAGCGCCTGGCGGGCACGACGAGGATCGCCGCCACGTCGCCCCCGGCCGGCGCGACGACGTCGAGCCCGGCCGGCCCGAGCACATACAGCGCCGTGGAGAGGGCGTCGGCGGCGGCGGCCCGCGGCGCGACGACCGTGGCCGAAAGCACCCCTTCCGCGGGCAGCCCCGAGCGCGGGTCGAGGATGTGGCCGAGGCGGCGGCCGCGGTCGACGAAAAACTGCGTTCCCGATCCGCTCGTCCCCAGGGCGCGGTCGAGGAGGGTGACCGTCGCCAGGCGCCGCCCCGGACGGAGCGGATCGCGGATCCCCACGCGCCATCCGGCGCGCCCCGCCGTCGCCGGACCCTGCGTGCCCAGGGCGCGGACGCTGCTCGAGCCCCCGTGCAGCAGCACGCTCGGCACGCCGGCGGCCCGGAGCATCTCGAGCGCCCGGTCGAGGGCCCAGCCCTTGCCGATGGCGCCGGGATTGATCTCGATCCCGGGGCGCGTGAAGCGCACGCGGGCCCCGGCGGGATCGATCTCCACGCCCGCCATGCCGGCGGCGGCGCGGGCGGCGGCGAGCGCGGCGGCGTCGGGGGTGCGCCCGCGCCGCTCGAAGAAGCCCCAGGCCCGCACCAGGCTGCCGGCGGCGGGATCGAAGGCACCGGCGGTGCGCTCGAAGAGCCCGCGTGCCTCGAGCAGGAACGCGAGCAGGTCGTCCGACACCCCCTGCCAGCTCCCGGCGGCGCGGGCGTTGAGGCAGGCCAGCTCGCTCGTGGCCCGGTAAATGCTGATCCGGGCCTCGATCTCGTCGACCAGGTCGAGCGCGGCCAGCCCCAGCGCCGTGTCGCCGCGCACCTCGCCGACGTTGAACACCACCTCGAAGCGGCAGGCCATCGCCTCGCGCCCCACCACGAGCGTGTGCAGCTCCGTGGGCGCCGCCGCCGCGCCCGGCGGGAGGGGCGCCGCGGGGCCCGGCTTCTCGTGCGCCGGCGCGGCGGCCGGCGGGCCGCCGGGTGGTTCACGCTCGTGGGGAGGCATGGGGAATCCCGACAGGGCGGGAGGGACACCCGTGCGATCGCGGGGCGCGGGGATCAGCGCGGGGCCAGGCCCCGGTCGAAGGCGTCCTGATCGCGGCGGAAGACCGCCAGCTCGCGTTCGAAGAGCTCGACGGGGATCGTCCACACGGGTTGCTCGGCGGTGTGGGAATGGCAGTGGGCCACGAGCAGCCGGTGGAGAAACTTGAAGAGGTTCCGGGGCACGCGCAGCGTCCGCAGCCCGTCGATGAGCCGGCGCCGGTCGAGCGCCGGGTCGAAGAGCTCGGCGAGGGTGGCGGGGGGGCTCCTGCGCCCGGCCGCCTGCACGCGCTGCGAGGCGATGTCGTAGAGCGTCTCGCCGGTCCATTCCAGGCCCGGCACGAGGTTCTGCTTGTCGAGGCGGGCGCGCTGGTTGAACTGCTCGTCCTCGCGTTCGATGAAGCGGTAGAGCTCGTCGGGGAGGAGGAGCTTGAAGCCCAGGCCCGGCGACTTGAGAAACTTGTTGTCGAGCAGCGGCCAGACCAGCAGCCGCATCCGCTCGGCCTGGCCGTTGATGGCGTGCGGCTCGTCGACGCGGTCGATGATCACCACCATGCCCGAGTGCCCGAGCGCCCCGAGCACCCCCTGGAACTTGGCGAGCAATTCGTAGCGGTCGTCGCTGCGGGCGTGGCGCGGGAGGGGCTGGCCGGCGAGGTCCGCCGCCGGCATGCGCGACAGCGCCTGCGCCAGTTGGCCCACCGTGCGGTTGCCGGTGCGCATGCTGCGGACCACCTGCCGCGCCGTCCACCAGCCCCGTGCGCGTCCCACGAGCCAGGGCACCCAGGCCGCGGCGACGAACGCCAGCGGCACCCACCAGGGGGCCCCCGGCGGCACGATCCCGCTCCATCCCGTGCCGGTGCGCGCCGAGCCGGCGAGGGCCAGGAGCACCAGTGCCACCGCCGCCACCCCCAGCGCCGGCTTCCAGGCGGTGCGCAGGAGGCTGTAGCCGCTCAGCCGGCGCAGCCGCGCCCAGCGCGAGGGGAAGGTCTCGCCGGTCGACTGGTCGTAGCAGGCGGCCAGGAGCGCCAGGTCGCGGGCCTGGGGGGGCGAGAGCCGGGGGCGGTCGCGGCCGCCGCCGTCGATGAGGGCCGTCACCAGTTGCGTGGTGCCGATGGCGAGGATGGCGTCGATGTGGTCCCACAGACGCCATTGGGCGAGCGTCCGTTCCACCGGCCGCCGCGGACCGACCCGGTCGAGGAAGCGGTCGAGGAAGGGATTGAAGTCGTCGTAGAGCACGACGAACGTCTTCCGCCCGGGGTGCTCCTCGCCGTGCTTCTCGAACTGCCGCACCATCTGCAGCTTGAGGGCCGTCTTCCCCGACCCCTTCTCGCCGAACACGATCGCGGTGCTCGGGTCGTCGGGGTTGCCGTAGACCTTGTCCCAGGCGGGATGGAAGGTCGACTCCAGGCAGACCCGCTTGAAGACGGTGTCGTTCTGGGCGTCCTCCTCGGCGAACGGATTGCCCTCGATGCCGTGGTGGTCGAGGAAGTCCTGGATCTTCATCGCGTCCGCGCCCTCGTTGTCGCCGGGGGATGGGGGCGGGTCACTTGCCCGCCGCCACCAGCCCCTCCACCATCGCGCGGAATCCGTCGGCGTGGTCCGCCACCGTCTTCCCCGGTCCGTAGAACTTCAGAAAGTAGTTCCCCTGGCCGGGCGTTTCCACGATCGCCGCCAGCATCCGGTAGTCGGGGCGATCCACCGCCTTGCCGCCGGCGAAGGGGCCGGCCGGGGCGTCCTTGTAGGTGCCGGAGATGTCGACGATCGTCACCTGGCAGCCGGCGAGCTTGAGGGTCTTGGTGGCGGCCTTGTCCTTCGTCGCCTTGCCGTCGGGCTGGGTGAACTGCCCGTACCAGCGGTCGACGTTGGCCTGCACGCTGCCCCCGGCACCCATCACGGTCATCCGCCCGGGCGGCACCCCCTCCCCCTCCGAGGGCACGGAGAACTCGGTCTCCACGATCGACGACTTCGGCTGCACGCGCTTCCAGCCCTCCGGCGCCGCCAGCGAATAGCCCCCGTCGGCGATCGTGAAGGCCAGCCCCTCGGCGGCCTCCTGGGCCGTGGCGTGCGACGCGGCCAGCGGCAGGACGAGCGACAGCGCGAGACAGGCGAAGCGGGCGCGGAGGCGACGCATGGTGGGCTCCTCGGGAAGGGCGGGCCGAACGGCGGTTCGGCCGGGGACTGGGCGGACGGGACGCCGGCCGGGGGCCATGCCCCGGCGGCGTGGAAATGGTAGCAGGGTGGCTCACTCCGCGGGCCGGACCGGATCGGGAAGCGGTTCCAGGCCGACCATCTCGGCCAGCCCCGCCTCCACCATCTCCCGGCCGGAGACGTAGCGGTGGGTCTTGATCCACAGGGCGATGAGGTCGTGGGCCCTGCCGAAGAGGTCGCACAGCATGCGGTCCATGTCGGCCTCGAGCTCGACGAAGTGCCGCGACCACTCCGCCGCCTCGGTGATCCCGATGTGCTCCTCGCTCTGCCACTTCATGGGGTGGAAGAGGAACACGCTGAAGGGCGTCACCAGCCGGCGCGTGCAGGTGGCGAAGGGCCACAGCGCCGCCGACGAGCATTCCCCGCCGACGATCCCGGTGGCGCGCAGGCCGCGCAGGCGCATGAGCGTCGCCAGGGCCATCGCGGCGTAGGGATTGCCGCCGGGGGAGTCGAACCAGATCGTGCATTCCCCGCCGGAGGGCACGGCGAGGAGCTTGTCGGTGAGGTCGGCCTCGTTGTCGGTGAGGTCGCCGACGAAGGCGATCTCGTGCGGCCCCTCGCGCTCGTCGTCGTCGTCGCGCCGGGGCCGCGCCGGCGGCCGGCGCCGCACCTCGCCGCCGCGGTCGCGCCGCCGCGGT
>CAISKG010000293.1 GCA_903885855.1 uncultured Planctomycetaceae bacterium | reverse complement strand
CTCCCCGTCGAGGCTCGAGAAGGCATCGTCGAGAAACGCCGACCGCGACACGCCGTCCCAGCGGTCGGGCTGCGGCGGCCGGGCGCGGATCCGCCGGCGCGGCGGCTCGGCGGCGACGCCGGCGGCCCAGACTCCGACCCAGACCGCGGCCACGATCGCAGCCACGATCGGCCACCGTGCCCAGCCCGGGGGTGGACATCGCGTCGGCAAGGCGCTGGGGGACATCATGTCGCCGGTTGACGGGGAAGGTTGGGGAGGTTGGGAAACGCGGCTCGGGGGGGCTCGGCCGCACCCGTCACGGCATGGTAGCCGACGGCGGGGATTCCTTCCCGAGGCCCACGCCTGCAGGAGCGGGAATTCCACCTTGACCGCCCGCGGCGAGCCCGTCACTTTCCCCCCTCACGCGACGGACGATCCGGTGCGGCCGCGCCCGGATCCGCCGCCGCCTTCCCGCCACGCCCCATGGTCTGGAGCCCGACCGCCATGCAGAGCCCCGCCCCGCCCCTGCCGAGCCCCCGTCCCTCCGGCATCGCCCGCTACTCCCTCTGGACGGCGAGCTTTCTCGGCGGCTGTGCGCTCGTGATCTCGCTGGGCATCCCGGGCTGCTCGGGCGGCGGCGCGACCAGCGCGCCGCAGGGCGCCGCGGGCACCGACGCCGCGAAGGCCTCGGTCGTGACCTTCCTCGAGGCGATCAAACGCGGCGACGACGCCGCCGCCTCGGCGATGCTGACCACCGTCGCCCGCACCAAGACCGAGGAGCTCGGCCTCACCGTGGCGCCGCCGGTGAACCCGTCGGCGCGCTACGAGGTGAAGGAGTGCGAGCTGGTGGGCGAGGGGGGCGACCTCGTCCACGTCGGCACGGTGTGGGTCGACACCGACGAAGCCGGCCGCGAGAACAACGAGAACATCGTGTGGGTCGTGCGGCTCGATCCGGAGGGCTGGCGCGTCGTGGGGATGGCGATGAAGGTCTTCGACGACCTGCCCCCGCTGCTGCTCAACTTCGAGGATCCCGACGACATGATCGCGAAGCAGGAGATGGTGGCCCAGGAGCTGCAGCGCCGCGCCCAGGCGGCCGAGCAGGCGCAGGATCCCAGCGCCACCGCCGCCCCGGCCGAGTCCTCCACCGGCCCGGCGGCCGTCACCGCCCAGCCCCCGGCGACCGAGCGCCGGCGCTGACGATCGGGGGCGGCGGATCACCGCTGTCCAGAGCCTGCAGGGGGCCCTATTGCCCGTTGGGCCGCCGCTGCCAACGGGGCCCTGGGCCCTACCGCCGGCCGCGGGGCGCCGGAAAAACCGGCATTTTCCCCGCTTTCGACCCCGCGGACCACCGGGGTGCCGCCCCCACCCCGCGATGGGGGGCTGGCGCTTGACACCACCCCCCCGGTTGTTAGCCTTCTTCCCAGATTTCCCAGGCAGCAAAGTTTCGCCAACCCGCAGCTCTTGCAGGGCAGTGCCGCTGGTTGTCGGTTGTGGCCTGGAAAGTCTCGGTGCGGGGGATGCTTTCCCTGGCGCCGGCAACGCTCGTTTTCGCGGTCCGGTGGCCGTCCCGGATCGATTGTCGTTCGTGACGGTCCACCCTCGGAACGTGTCCCACGTTTTCCGTCCTTTTTGGAGAGTTCACTCATGAAGCGTTTCCTCGGTACCGCGGCCACCGCGGTGATCGCCCTCGTCGCCATCGCGCTGGTCGGCGGTGAGTCGGGCGCCGTCGCCGGCCATGGCTGCCACGGCCGCAAGTCGTGCCACGGCGGCATCCTCGCCAAGCTCCACGCCAAGAAGTCGTCGTGCCACGGCGGCGCCGCGGCTGCCCCGGCTCCGGCCGCCTGCGACGCCGGCTGCGGCGAGGCCGCCCCGGCTGAGGCTGCGGCCCCGGCCGGCTGCCACGGTGGCAAGAAGCGTGGCGGGCTGCTCGCCCGTCTGCACGCCAAGAAGGGTTCGCGCGGTTGCCACGGCGGCTCGGCCGCTGCTCCCGCCGCCGATTGCGGCGGCGGCTGCGGCGACGCCG
>CAISKG010000292.1 GCA_903885855.1 uncultured Planctomycetaceae bacterium | reverse complement strand
TCACGTCGCTGGCGATCGGGAACGTCGGAAAGCGCCAAGAGGCGGTGACCGGCGGGCATGGGGGCGACGGTCATGCCACGGAAGGATGCTGCGACGCAAATCCGAGTCACAAGCCCCGCTCGCACGACACGTCTCGGATTGCCTGGGCCAAGCTGATGGCCCGGGTGGGTGAGGAGTTTCCACTTGCGTGCCCCACCTGCGGCGGCGACATCCGGCTGATCGCATTCATCACCGATCCGGGGCCGATCCGGAAGATCCTGACACACCTCGGCGAACCACTCGAACCACCGCCCCTCTCTCCCGCCCGTGGCCCGCCGACCGACTGGGGAGAGTTCGTGCAGGTCCATGACGACCGGGCAATCTTTCAGGGACGGATAGACGAGCTGCCCGTGATCGACATCCACAGCCTCTGACCGTCGTCGGACGCGAGGCGTCGAAGCCCCGGGAACGGCCGACTGGGACGCGGTCTGCTAGAGACGCCAGAAAAACGCCACCGAAGCGGGTGCGGGACGTTTCGAGAAACCCGCTCCGGACGCCCGGGCCGCTCCTCCCGAGGCTCACGAGTCGCTCATCAGCCGGAAGACCGGTGCGGAGGTGCCATTGACCGGGCTATCCTTTTTCGGCGAGCTTCTTCCGCTCCAGGCTCGTGTCAGGCTCGATCGCCATCGAGATCACGGTCTCGGGGAACTGGATCGTTTCGAGCACGATCGGCTCGTTCGCATCGCAGAGCGTATCGCCGGTGACGCTCGCCCGCGGGCCGATCACGCCCACGATGTCGCCCGCGAAGGCCTCCGGAATCTGCTCGCGGCGGTCGGCCTGCACGTGCCAGAGCTGGGCGACGTTTTCCTTCTTCTGCTTGAGCGGGTTCCAGGCCCGGCTCCCGGCCTTCAGCGTGCCGGAGTAGACCCGCACGAACGACAAGTCGCCGTGCTTTTCGGCCACGATCTTGAACACGAGCCCGCAGAACGGCGCCTTCGGATCGGCCTTCCGCGTGATCGTGGTGGGCGTCTTCGCGGCCGGATCGAGGCCCTCCACCGGCGGCACGTCGGCCGGGCTCGGCAAGTACCAGGCCACCGCGTCGAGAACCGGCTGAATGCCGATGCAGTCGAGGGCCGAGCCGGCGAGGATCGGCACCACCTTCCGCGAGATCGTGGCCTGGCGGATCGCCGTCCGCATGAGGTCGGCGGGGATCGGGGCCTCGCTCATCGCCAGTTCTGCGATCTCGTCGGAGAAGTCGAAGAGCGTGGAGACGAGCTGCTCCCGGTAGAGGGCCGCCTCGTCGGCGAGCTCGTCGGGGATGGTCGATGCCTTCACCACGGTGAGGGCGTCGCCGCCCGCGAGCGCCTCGTCCTTCGGCGGAAACGTGAGGAGCTTCATCTCCACGAGGTCGACGATGCCTCGAAATGGATCCTTCACGTGCGGGGGCCCGAGGCCCTGCGGCAGGTGGAGGATCAGCGGCTTCGCCCCGAGCCGCTTTTCGATCTGGCCGACCGTGCCGAAGAAGTCGGCCCCTTCGCGATCGAGCTTGTTGACGAGCGCCAGCCGCGGCACGCCGTACTTATCGGCCTGCCGCCAGACCGTCTCGGACTGGGGCTCCACGCCCCCGACGGAGCAGTACAGGGCGATGGCGCCGTCGTGAACGCGGAG
>CAISKG010000291.1 GCA_903885855.1 uncultured Planctomycetaceae bacterium | reverse complement strand
CCGGGCTTGGCGACCTCCTCCCGCCAGCGTTCGGGAAGGAAGCGGCGCTCGGTGCACTCGAGAACCGCCGCGATCTCCTGCATCTCCTTCTCCAGGCCCTGCGCCGAGGGCATGAAGTCCTCGATCGAGGCCCGGAGATCGTCGGCCGAGATCTCGGCGGGGGCGGGCTGGCCGGCCTCGGCGGCCCGCTCGAGCCCGAGCCGCTTCGCGGCCAGCACGATGCTCTCGATGTCGGCGCCGGAGAGGCCCAGCCCCAGGTTCACCGGCCCCGGCAGCCCGGCGGCGAGGCGCACGTGGCACTTCCGCGCCATGGCGTGGAACATCGCCTCCATCTCCACCTGGTCGTGCGGATAGAACAGCGGGATGTGGACCTCGGCCCGGCCCTGACGCTTGAGATCGATGGGGAGGAGGTCGGGACGGCTGGTGAGCAGCATCCAGACGATCTTGCCACGGTAGCGGGTGTCGCCCATCTGCCGGGCGATCATCGAGAAGACGCGGGCCGAGGTGCCCGAATCGCCGTCCGACTGCCGGTTGCCGAGCGCGGCATCGGCCTCGTCGATCACGACGACGACCGGCCCGAGGCTGCGGAGCACGTCGAGGGCGTGCTCGAGATTGCCCTCCGTCTCCCCCACGTACTTGCTGCGGAAGTTCTTCAGCACCGCACAGGGGATCCCCACCGTGCCGGCGTAGCACTCGGCGATGAAACTCTTGCCGGTGCCCACCGGTCCGCAGATGAGGTAGCCCATCGGGGCGCTCTCGAGCTGGCCGCGCTTGATCGCGCGGGCGTCGGCCTGGAGGCGGCTCTTGGCGGCCTCGTGCCCGGCCACCGCGTCGAGCGTGAGCCGTGGCTGGATGAATTCGACGAGCCCCTGGCAGGAGCGCTCGATGAGATCCTTCTTCCGCGCGGCGAACTCCGCCCCGTCCGGGGGGGAGCCCTCGCGGGCGGAGAGCGTCACCACGGCGCGCAGGCTCTCGAGCGACAGGCCGGCCGAGAGGGCCGCCATCCGCCGCACGGCCTCCTCCTGCCCGGCCGGCATCCCCGCGCCGCGGGCCGTCGCCAGCGCGAATCGCTCGCGTTCGGCGGGATCGGGCAGGGGAACGTCGATCGTCGTCACCGCCGGGCAGGTGACCAGACGCGAGTGGACCTCCGACATCGTGTCGGCCAGGAGCACGATCGCCACGTTCACGCGCCGCAGCAGCGGGTTGGTGGCCCAGGCGAGGAGGCGCACGAGCCGCCCGGCCCCCGCGCGGCCCGACGCCGCGTCGCCGGCGGGGGCGAGGTACTGGGCGTAGTCGAGGATCAGGGCGATGCGCTTCCGCTTCTCCGGCGGGTCGATGAGATTGCGCTCGAGGAGCTGATCGAGGACGGAGATCGCCTGATCGGGATCGCGCGGCCAGGTGGAGGCGTTGCCCAGCCGCTCGGTGAGCCAGGCCACCATCTCGCGGTGGCGATTGGCGTCGGCGCCGGCCATCGGCCGCAGGCCCTTGCCGACGTCGTAGGCGAGCACCACGTCCCAGCGGCCGAAGACCTCGCGGCAGAGGAAGTCGGGCACCGTCCCCCAGGCGGCGCCGGAGCCGTCGGGGCCCAGTGGCACGAGGTCGCGGACGTTGCCGTGGAGCAGGAACAGGCAGCTCGTGCCGGCCAGATACGCGTCGCCCAGCCGCTCGGCCCAGGCCGGGCACCACGCCGCCAACGACGTGCCAGGGGCGCCCCCCGCGGGCGCGGTGCCGAGATCGGCCGGGGCCGCGTCCCCCTGCGCGGGTGCCGCGGAGGGCCCCGAGGACGCGCCGGAACCGTCGCCGGGACGGCCGCCGCCGGCGGCCTGACTCGCGGACCCAGAGGCCGTGCTCACCGATTCGCTCCCCGGGGGATCTATGCCCGTGCCCGACCGCCGCGGCGCTCCGCTCAGCGGTTCGTCTGCCGCGTGCGCTCCGAACCGAGTTCCTTCTCGTCGTCGGTGACACCCGAGGTCTCGGGCGTCACCATCCCCATCTCGACCTCGAACTGCCGCAGGGCGTCGTCGGCCATGCTCTTCTCCACCGCCTCCTCGGCCTTGATCTTGTCCATGCCCTCGCCGGACAGGTCGGCGGCCACCCGCACCTTGGCGCGGTTGAGGTCGATCTTGTCGTGGATCACCTCCTCGATCTGGCCGAAGTCGGTGGTGACGTCGAAGTTGAACTGGGTGGCCAGCTTGGCGAGCTCGGCCTCGGCCCGGCTCATCTTGAGGTCGGCGTCGTACTTCTGGATCTTGCGCTTCAGCTCCTCGAGCTTCTTGAGCGAGTGCTCGATCTTCTTGACGTTGTTGCCGTAGGCGGTCTCGTGGAGCTTCAGCTGCGCCTCGTTCTCCTCCAGCTCCTTCTTGGCGCGCTGCAGCTCGAGGGCGAACTTCCCCGCCGTCTCGCGCTCGCCCGCCTTGAGGTACGCCTTCACCTGGGCCTCGAGCTTGGCGACATGGGCCCGGTTCTGCTCCACCTGGCGGGTCACGCGCTCCACGAGCGCCCGGTACTTCTCCAGG
This sequence comes from uncultured Planctomycetaceae bacterium, assembly GCA_903885855.1. GTDB lineage: Bacteria > Planctomycetota > Planctomycetia > Pirellulales > UBA1268 > QWOP01. The sequence continues at coordinate 11,440 of CAISKG010000291.1, read as the reverse complement.
CCCTCGCGGCCGTCCTTCATCTGGTCGACCGCCTTGTCGTACTCATATTGCAACTGCGCGATCGGATCGGCGGTCCAGAAGAAGTTGGCGATCTTGTTCATCTGGGCCGCGAAGGCCTTCCACAATTTGCCGAGGATCATCGACGGCGCCTCCCTGAAAACGACGGACTGCGTACCCGGTGCTTCGTCTTACCCCCCCTTCCGGCGATCGTCAAACCGCCGGCGGGGCGCCCGTGGGTCAACGGATGACCTTCACCGTCGGGCGGGACTCACGGAACTTCGCCACGGCGGCTTCGCTCAGGCCGGTGAAGCTCACGTCCAGCGTCTTGAGCGCCGGCAGCTTGGCCAGGATCGCCAGGACGCCGTCGCCGATCTTGGTGCCCGAGAGATCGAGCGTGGCGAGCTTGCCGAGGCCGGCCAGCCGCTCCACGCCGGCGTCGGTGACCTTCGTGTTCTTGAGCGAGAGCTTGGTGAGCGACCCGAGCCTGCCCACCGACTCCATCCCGGCGTCCCCCACGCGCGTGTCCCAGAGGTCGAGGTCGGCGAGCTTGCCGAGCCCGGCCAGATGGGCCACGCCCGCGTCGCCGATCCGCGTCTCGGCGAGGTCGAGGAGCACGAGGTTCTCCAGGCCCTCCAGGGCCGCCAGCGCGTCGTCGTTGACCAGCGTACCGCGCAGCTCCAGGCGCTTCATCTTCTTCAGGCCCGCGACGTGGGCCAGGCCCTTGGCCCCGATGAAGGTGCGCATGACGTTCATCTCGTCGATGTCCCCCTTCGCGGCGAAGGGCTGGAGCCCGGCGTCGCTCACCTGCCCATCCTCCACCGCGAAGCCCTTCAGCTTGGGGAGCGTGGCGACGAGGGCCAGGCCGCGATCCCCCACGCTCGGGCAGCGCAGCTTGACGCGCTCGAGGCTCGCCATCTTCGCCACGTGCTCCATGCCGGCGTCGCTGACCAGCGAGCAGCCGCGCAGGTCGAGGACGCGCAGCTTCGTGAGCGCCGCCAGATGCGCGAGGCCGGCGTCGGTGAAGTTGTTGTAGAGGAGCACGAGCTGCTCGAGCCCCGTCATCTTCGCCACCGTCTCCAGCGCCCCGTCCGACATGTTGCTCGAGCGCCGCAGATTGAGGACCTTGAGATTGCCGAGCCCCACCAGCGGCGCCAGGCCCGCGTCGTTGACGTCGGTGTTCTCGAGGACCAGCGTCTTGAGCCCCGACAGCTTGGCGATCGCGGGCATGCCGGCGTTGGAGATCTCGGCGCCCCACACCTCGAGCGACTCAAGCGCCGGCAGCGCCTCGAGCGCGGCCAGGTCGGCGTCGGTCGCCGGCCGGTCGGAGAGATCGACCTTCGTCACGCGGCCGTCGGCGCCGTAGTCGACCGTGCCGCCGCGCGTCTTGACGAGCTTCACGGCAGCGGCCTCGGCAGGCAGCGGCTCCTGCGCCGCCGCGCGGCCCGCGGCGACCAGCGCCACCACCAGCGCCGCGAACCGCAGGGCCACCCCCCCGCCGATCCGTCGGCCGCGCCCGGCCGCCCCCCCCGCGCCGCCGCCCGTCGCCAGTCCTCGCATCGCTTCGCTCCTGGTTTTCCACGCGCCACGCGCCGGCCCCCGGTGCGCGACGTCACCCCCGAGAATACCGCCGCGACCCGAAAAAAACCCGGTTCCCGGCGCGGCGGCCGGGAACCGGGCTGTGTGGAAATCGGATCCGGGGAAGCGTGCGGCCGGGGCCGCTCAGGCCCCCGCCGAGCGCAGCACCCGCCAGCCCTCGCGGGCCGGCGGGCGGATGACGTGGTCCACCTCGGGCGCGTTGGTGGCCACCATCTTGGCGGCGTCCCAGGCGATCTTCTTGCCGGGCTGCTCGGCCGACTCCGCCGCCCACACCGCGAGGTTCCCCAGGAGGATGGTCTCGGTGAGGGGGCCGGAGTAGTCGGGGAAGTTCGACACCGCCTGCGGGCCACCCCGGATGGCGTTGACCCACTCCTCGAAGTGGCCGGGCGACTGCGTGAACTCGACCGCCGCCGGAGCGGCGCCGCTCTTGAGCTTGAAGCCGTTCTCGCAGTAATCGCCAGGGGCGTAGAGGGTGTCCTTGTCGCCGATCACGAGGATGCCGCTCGAGGCGGTCTTGAAGGGATCGTCACCCTCCCCCTTGTAGCCGCCGAAAAGCGACTGGTCGGGCAGCTTGCCGCCGTCGTACCACTTGACCTTCACCGCCTCGCGGTCGCCGAGCTTCGGGAACTCGAAGTCGATGATCGACCACTTGGGGTAGGTCTCCTTGTTGTGGCCGCTCGAGATCGCCTGCACGCTCGAGGGATCGCGCAGGTTGAGCGCCATGAAGGGCATGTTGAAGGTGTGGCAGGCCATGTCGCCCAGGGCGCCCGTGCCGAAATCCCAGAACCCGCGCCAGGCGAAGGGGTGGTAGCCCGGGGCGTAGGGGCGGACCGGCGCCGGCCCCAGCCACACGTCCCAATTGAGATTCTCGGGAACCGGCGCCTCCGGCGGGCGGCCGCCACCCTGCGCCCACACCGGGCGGTTCGTCCAGACGTGCAGTTCCTTGACCTTGCCGAGGTTGCCCCCCTTGATGAAGGCCGCGGTCTGACGGAGCGAGTTGGTGGCGGTGCCCTGGTTGCCCATCTGGGTGGCCACCTTCTGGCTGCGCGCGATCTCGCCCATCAGCCGGGCCTCGGCGATCGACTTCGTGAGCGGCTTCTGGCAGAAGCAGGCCTTGCCCAGATTCATCGCCGTGACCGCCGCCATGACGTGCGTGTGGTCGGGCGTGCTGACAGTGACGGCGTCGATCTCCTTGCGCATCTCGTCGAGCATCTTGCGGAAGTCGGTGTAGGTCTTCGCCCCCTCGAAGGCCCCCTCGGCGCGCTTCAGCTGGTTGGAGTCGACGTCGGCGACGGCCACCACCTTGCCCGACCGGCCGGCGTCGGCGGAATCGCTCTGCCCCTTGCCGCCGACGCCCACGCAGGCGAAGCGGATCTCGTCGTTGGCCCCCTTCGTGCCCTGGGCCCGGACCTCCGGAGCGACGAAGTAGCCGGCCGACACGGCGGCCCCTGCCGCGGAGGCGGCGAGGAAGTCGCGACGGGAGGGGGCGAGGGACGCACGGGAACGGCGACGGTTCATGGACGTGGATCTCCAGAAGGAGGTGCCGGCTGCCGGAAGCCTGGGAAAGGCCCCGCTTGGGCGGGGCTGCGGGAGAGGAAGATAGCCTCGGCGCGGTGGCGGTCGCAACTGCCGCCACCGCCCGGCGGGCCTCATGCCGCGCCCGCGTCCCCCACCAGGTCGGCGAGCGTCTCCACCGCGGCACCGACGTCGGCGGCGCCCCGGGCCACCTCCTCGGCCGCCTGGGCCGAGCGCTCCGCGCCGGCCGCGTTGCCCTGCACCACCCGGTCCATCTCGCCGATCTTCCCCCCCACCATCCCGATCGCCCGCGCCTGCTCCTCGGCCGCCCCGACGATGCGCCCCATCTCGACGGCGATCCGGGCCACACGATCGGCCGCCAGCGAGGCCGCCGCGGCGGTGTGGCCCGCCAGCGACCGCCCGTCGGCCACGCGGCTGCCGGCCGTCGCGATCAGGGCGGACGTCTCGCGCGCCGCCTCCGCGGCGCGCATGGCCAGTGCCCGGACCTCCGTCGCCACGACCGCGAATCCCTCCCCCGCGGCCCCCGCCCGTGCCGCCTCGACCGCCGCGTTGAGCGCGAGGATGTTGGTCTGGAAGGCGATCTCGTCGATCGACTTCACCACCTTGGTCGTGGTCCGCGCCGCCGTGGCGATGTCCTCGATCTTCGCCGAGAGGGTGCCGATCGACGCGGCCACCTCGTCGACCGCCTGCCGCGCCTCGCCGGAGAGCGCCTCGGCGCGGCGGGCGCCGTCGGCGGCGCCGCGCGACGAGGCGGAGATCTCGTGCATCGTGGCGGCGGTCTCCTCGAGCGCCGCGGCCTGCTCCACCGCCCTGTCGGCCAGTTCGCGGCCATCCTCGGCGAGGCGGGCCGAGAGCGTGCCGAGGCCGGTGCTGGCCCGCGCGAGCCGCGCGGCCGAGCGGCCCGTGGGCCCGATCACGGCGCGGAAGATCCACCATCCGGCGGCGAGGAGGCCCGCCACCGCCAGCCCCTCGACCGCCACCAGGATCCCGAACAGCAGGTCGCCGCGACGGACGCGCGCCGCCACCTCCTCCGCGGTGCGGGCGTCGACGAGCTCGAAGAACCGGTCGATCGGCCGCATGATCCGCACCTTCTCGACGTGATAGGCCGGTCCGTGCATCCGCGCCGCGGGCGTCTCGGCGCCCGCGCCAGCGGCGGCCCCGGCGGCGACCGCGTCCATGGCCTCGGTTTCGATCGAGACCAGCGCGTCGGAGTTGGCCCGGCTCTCCTCGAGGAGCGCCAGCTCCCGCTGGGTGAAGCCCTCGCGGCGCATCAGGTCGGCCAGGGGGACGGCGGGGCCGTCGGGGCGTGGCGCGGCGTCGTCGACGGCGCGGAAGTCCCAGTAGATCCGTTCCGGGGAGAGCGGCCGCGGCAGGCCGCCGTTGCGGATCGCCAGCACGTCGTCGTACTGCCTGCGGAAGCGGGCGTCGCCGGTGACGACGAAAGTCCGCGCCAGCCGCGTCAGGTCGTCGGAGCTCTGCCGCAGCTCGTCGGCGAGGAGATAGGAACGGTATCGGCGCTCCTGGGCGTCGAGGAGGGAGCGCTGGTTGCCCAGCATCAGCGCCGTGATCGCGCCGATCGCGACCAGAAACGACAAGAGCGTCCCCAGGGCCGCGATCACCGCGATCGCCAGTCGGCTTCTCGGCAACATGGACGGACCGGCGGGGCCGGACTCCTCGAACACGGCGGGATGCCGCGAAGCGAGCGTACCTTCGCACCGGGCGCCGTGCGGGACGCGTCCCCGGGCCGGGTGGCACGCGCGAAAAAACCGCTGCGGCCGTCACAATCCGGCTGGCGCCCCGGCCGCCGCCGTGCCGATACGGGGAAAGTCGGGGCTTCGCGGCCCCGGCGCACCACCACGAGCGAGCACCCCGGAGACCACGGCATGCCCGCCAAGAAACAGCCCCTGACGGCCCCCCCGCTGCGGATCACCCTCCCCGGCGGATCGTGCGTCGTGGGAAACCAGGCGAGCCTGGCGAAGATCCTCGAGCTGACGCTCTTCCGGCCCGGCCGCCCCGCTCCGGCCCGCCTCTCCTCCGCCACCGCGCCGCGCTGCCGCCGCGCCGCCTGACCGGCGGGGCCACCGGGAGCGTCGGGGTCAGAACAGCTCGGCGATGGGCCCGCCATGGTCCACGACGTCGCGCGGGCGCCCCTTGAGATCGACGTAGCGCGTCTCGAGCGGCACGCCGAAGTGGCGGTAGAGCGTGGCGGCCAGGTCGCCCGGGGTCACGGGGCGCTCGGCGATCGAGCCCCCCTGCCGGTCGGTGGCGCCGATCACCTGACCGTGCCGCAGCCCTCCCCCGGCCAGCGCCATCGACATCACCTCCGGCCAGTGATCGCGGCCGTCGGTGCTCCCCTGCGTGCCCATCGTCGGCGTGCGGCCGAACTCCCCCATCGCGATCACGAGCACCTGCTCCGCCAGGCCGCGCTCCTCGAGGTCGAGCACGAGCGTCGTGAAGAGATGGTCGAACAGCGGCAGCAGCGGCGCGAGGCCGCGGCTGATGCCGCCGTAGGGAGGGATGTTGTCGCCGTGGTTGTCCCAGGTGCCGCTGGCGGTGTGGTAGGAGAGGTCGATCGTCACGAACGCCACCCCCGCCTCCACCAGCCGCCGCGCCAGCAGCGCCTGGCGGCACCAGAGGTGCGGCCCGTAGCGCTCGCGCGACGCCTCCGGCTCGAGCGAGAGGTCGAAGGCCCGCCGGGCCCCGTCCCCCACGAGCATCTCCACCGCCTGTCGCTGGAACTCGTCGGTGGCGGCCATCGCTCCGGAAAGATCGAGCCCGCGCCGCAGGCGGTCGAGATCGGCCAGGAGCGTGCGCCGTGAGCCGAGGCGGTCGAGGTCGAGACCGGCCGGGAGGCGAAAGAGCTCCCCGCCGGCGACCCGGCCGGTGTCGTTGCCCACGAGGTCGTAGACCGGCAGCGGCGCCCCGGCGTTGCCCTGCAGCGGGTCGTACTGCTGGCCGAGCGCGCCGGCGAAGGCGATGTGCGAGGACGACCGCCAGAAGCCCACGTTGGCCGGCACGCCGGGGGCGTTCGCGCCGCGGTGCTTCGCCACCACCGCCGCGATGGCCGGATACTCCCCCGCCTCCGGATTGACGCGCGGCTCGGCGGCCCGGTTGCCGGTCTGGAAGACGGTGTTGGGCTCGTGGTTGCTGCCGCGCGCGTCGACGGAGCGGATGAGCGTGACGCGGTCGAGGATCGCCGCCTGTCGGGGGAGGTGCTCGCAGATCCGCACCCCGGGGAGCCGGGTGGCGATCGTGCCGAAGGGACCGCGGTTCTCCCACGGCCGGTCGGGCTTGGGATCCCAGGTGTCGATCTGGCTCGGCCCGCCGGTCATCCACAACAGGATCACGCTCTTGCGTCCGTGCGCCGGCGCCTCGGCCGCGGCGCGGCGGCGCAGCAGCCCCGGGAGCGAGAGCCCGGCCATCCCCGCGAGCCCCGCCTTGAGCATCCCGCGCCGGCCGCCGACGACGAGCCCCTCGCGCTCCAGCGCCCGGAAACCGTCGAAGGCATGGCGATGACCGGGGCACCCCGGCCGACGGCGTCGCGGCATGGCGGCGGATCCTCCGGCGTGTGATTGTGCCCCCCGCGCGCCGCCGGTCAACGCCGGCCGGCCGCCAGGATCGCGCGGTAGGCCCGCTCCACCGCCGCGCCGTGCGCCTCGGGGCCGAAGCGGGCCGTGACGTCGCGCCGTGCCGCCTCGCCCATGCCGGCGCGGCGCGAGGGATCGGCGACGAGGGCCTCGAGCGCCGCGAGCCAGCCGGCGGCGTCGGCGGCCAGCAGGCCGGTCCGGCCGTCGACCACCGCCTCGGGCAGCGCCCCGACCGCCGCCGCCACGCTCGGCACCCCCACGAGCGCCGCCGCGGTGACGCGGATGGCGCTCTTGCACTCGCAGAACGGATTGCCCGCCTCCAGCGGCGCGAGGTTGACGTCGAAGCGGGCCAGCTCGGTCTCGAGCTCGTGCAGCGGCACGCGCGGCCGGATCTCGATCCGCTCCATGTGCGGCCGCAGCTCCGCCACGTCGGCCACGTCGAGGATCCCGACGATCACCAGCCGCGCCTCGGCGCGGCGCACGAGCAACGCGGCCAGCGCCGGCGCGGCCGTGGCGAAGTCGCGGTGGTGGGTGGGGGTGCCGGAGGCGAAGCCGACGCGCACCATCCCGTCGGCGGCCGAGGGTTTCGCGGCCCCGCGGGCGGCGTCGGCGGCCGCGATCATCCGCCCGTCGACGCCGTTGGGCACGACGTGCACACGCGGCACGACCGCCCGGGCCGCGGCGGCAAGCGCCGGCGTGGTGACGACCGCCGCGTCGGCGGCGGCGAGCGCCTCCCGATGGAGCGCGGCGGCGCGGATCCAGCCGTCCCGCTCCTCCTCCGGGAGCCGGTCGAGGAGGGCCACGGCGCCGCGGCGCAGCAGCGCCTCGTCGAAGAGGAGGTCGTCGGTGTCGATCACCAGGGGCACGCCCCGCCGGCGCGCCGCGGCGTGGACGCGCTCGAGCGCCCCGCCCCAGCGGCCGCGGAAGACGGTGACGGCGTCGGCCGCGGCCACCGTCTCCACGGCGCCGGGATCGTCGAGGGGGAGCACGCGGGTCTCGAAGCCGCGGCCGGCGAGCCCCGCCGCCGCGTGCTCCACGCGGTACACGTGCCCGGCGCTCGTGGGGGCGGCCGAGAGGAAGAGGACGCGCGGCACCGCGGGATCGGGCATGGCGGCTCCCCTCACGCCCCGGCGGCCGCGCGCGCCACGGCGAGCGACCGCTCCAGGAAGGGGAGGCTCTGCGGCGTCACCGCGCCCAACAGCAGCGGCAGCGCCGCCGGGGGCTCGTAGGGGCGCCCGCGCAGACGCAGGTACTCCTCGTGGAAGGGGCGCCAGGGATCCGCCGCGGCGGGGACGTTCGTCGCCACGCCGCCGTGGAACTGGTGGAACGTCCCCTCGCCGAGGAGATGCACCACCGGCCCCGCCGCCGCGCAGGCGCGGTGGTGGAAGTCGAGGTTCACGAAGCCCCCGCCCACGGTGGTGAAGGCCTCGTCGAAGCCGCCGAGCCGCTCGAAGGTGCGGCGGCGGACGGCGATGGCGTTGCTCTCGGCGAGCGGGAGGAGCCATCCCCGCGCGCTCGATCCGGCCAGGGCCGCGATGCGGAACAACTCGTAGCCGTCGCGGCGCCAGTCGACCGAGTCCAGCAGCCGGTCCTCGGCGGCCTGGTCGTAGCCCTCGAGCATCGATTCGTTCTGCACCTTGGGGCCGAGGTGCCAGGCGAGCGTGGCGACCACCGGATCCTCCCAGGCGCGCAGGGCCGCCAGCGCCAGCCGCACGACCCCCGGGGAGAGCATCCGCGCGCCGTCGATGCACACCATCACCGCGGCGCCGCGCGCCTCGCGCACGGCCGCGTTGATCGCCGCCGCCGGCGACGGCCGCCTGGCGACGCGCAGCAGCCGGGCATGGGGGCCGCAGGCCGCCACGACCTCCGGGGCCAGCGGCACCGTGGAACCGGCGTCGACGGCGATCACCTCGTAGTCGCCCGGCGCCACGCCCCGCTGGTACGCGGTGGAGAGGGTGACGAGCGTCCGCGGCGCCTCGCGGCCCATGTCGTGGAACACGACCACCACCGAGAGCCCCGGCGCGGTCATCCCGCGGGTTCCTCCGGCGGCGCCGCGCCGCTCGGCGCGGCGGGGGGCGGCGCGGGGGCCAGCCCCGCGCCGAGCCATTCGTTCACGGACACGTGCCCGCTGCCCCCGACGACGACCTCGTGCCGGGGCGGGGCGGCGTGGCCGCCGGGCGCGCCGAATCCCTCCACCCAGCGCTTCAGATCGCGCCCGAGCGACTTCGCGATCCGCGCCACCTCCGGCGCGTACATCTCCTGGAGGACGGGCACGAGGGCGGGCCGCGGCGCGAGGTCCTGCTGGCGCTTGTAGGCCTCGTCGGCGGTGATCATCGGCACGACGCGCTGGGCGAGCTCCACCGCCGGGACGGCTCCGTACACGGCCGGGTCCACGCCCAGATGGTCGGCCAGCGCCTCGAGCACCCCCAGCGGGCAGGCCTCGAGATCGTCACGGATCAGGGGGAGGAGTTGCTCCTCCGGGAACACCGCCAGCCACCGCTCCAGGATCGCGGCGTAGTCGCCGGCGCGGCGCGAGGCGGCCGAGCGGAAGTGGTCGATGAACCACTGGTCGGAGACCTCCTCGGCGAGCATCTGCGATCGCACCAGCGCCATCAGCGCCGCCGACCACGCGCGCTCGAGGGGGTTACGGAAGCTGATGAAGAGGCGCACCTCCGGGCAGGCGGCGCGGATGGCACGGATCGTCTCCGGCGGAAGCGAGGCGTAGGCCGGCGTGATCTCACCGGTGCGGACCGGCCGCCCCCGGGCGTCGTGGCGCGCGGCCGGCTCGAGCAGCGCGATCCAGCGTGCCGCCCCCTCCGCCGACGCCCGATCCCAGAAATGGACCTCCTTCCCCGCGGGGAAGGCGATCTGCGGATGGCGCGCGAGGTGGTGGTAGAGCCAGGTGGTGCCCCCCTTCTGCACGCCGATGCCCAGGAAATCCACCATCGGACTCGCTCCCTGCGGAATGGTGCACCGGCTGCGGAATCCCGCACCGGGCACCGGCGGCCGCGCCGCCTCGTCGGCTCCATGCCCTCCGGGACGAGGAATACGGGGCCCTCGCGCCGCTCGTCAAGCGCGGCCCCGCGCCGGCCGCCTCACGGCAGACGCATCCCGGGGGGGGCGGATGCCGGCGCCGGCGGCGTGCCGGCGGCGGCGGGGGCGGCTTCGAGCAGCCCGACCCCCTCGGGGCCGAGCGAGGTGTCCGCGGCGCGGAGGTCGCTCTCGGCCCGCCAGAATTCCTGCCGCGCGGTGATCTCGAGGATCTCGGCGTCGAATTTCGCCTGCTCGCGGATCGTGACGCGCAGGACGTCGCTGCGGCCCAGCCGGAGTTGCTCGCGCTCGGCCTCGGCCACCACCCGTGCCAGATCGAGGCGCATCGCGGCCTGCTTGTGGAACTCGTAGGCACGCTCGAGCATCGAGAAGGCGTCCTGCACCTCGGCACGCACCTGGTCCTCGGCATATTCCAGCTGCCGGTCGATCTGCAACAGCTGCGCGTCGGCGGTCTGCATCTTGCCGCGGGCGTCGCGCCGCTGGGCGGGCATCTGGAAGATGAGCGACGCCTGCAGCACCTGCCGGTCGAGGCCCTCGATGCCGGAGAGCTGGCTCTTGCCGTAGCCGGCGTCCTGGTTGCCGACGAGCTGGCCGTCGATGCCGGGGAGCGTCTGGTTCACCGCCAGCCGGCGCTCGATGACGATCTTCTCGCGCTGCAGCGAGAGCCGCTGGAACTCCGGCCGGCTGCGCAGCGCCCTCGCCAGCGCCTCCTCGTAGAGCGACAGCGGCGGCGGCACGGGCCTCGGCACCGGGCGCATGCGCGTCCGACGCGCCAGCAGCGGCCGCCCGGAGGGGTCGCGGTGGTAGAGGGAGAGGTCGATGGCGGCCTGCTGCACCGCCCGGTCGGCCTGGACGAGGATCCCGTTGCGGAAGGCGATGTTCTGCTGGTTGTCGACGCGCTCGATGTTGGCGACGGCGCCGGAATCCACCTTCAGCTCGAGCTGCTCGTCGCGGTCGAGGGCCAGTTGGAGGATGCGCTCGCCGGCGCCGAAGCGCTCGCCGGAGCCCTGCCAGGCCCAGTAGGCCCGGGCGGCGGAGCGCATGTAGTCGAGCCGGCTGCGCTCGATCACCGGCTCCGCGATGGCGATGTCGAGGCGTGCCTGGGCGTGCGTGGCGCGGGCGCGGTCGATGTCGCGGTTCCGCGCGAAGGGCACGTTGAGCCCCCCGCGGAACTCGCCGACGTCGGCGGTCTTCTGGGCGAGGCTGTAGGTGGGGAAGTCGCCGAAGCCGGTGCGGTAGCCGCCGAAGGCGCTGATGCCTCCGGTCATGAACTGCTGCGAGAGGCCGAAGTCGGAGCGGTAGTTCTCGTAGGTGCCGGGCGCGAGGGCGTTGCCCGCCATGGCGACGTTGGTGTCGAACGCCCCCTGGGCGGAGGTGAACCGGCCCGACGCCACCCCGCGCTCGCGCTCGACGGCCTGGAGGAGCGGGTAGTGGGTGTCGACGCTCTGCAGCACCTCCAAGAGCGAGAGCGGCTCGGGGCTCTCGTCGATCACGCTCCCCGGCACGCTGACCACGCCGCTGACGACCGGCGGCTGGATGTCGGTGGTGGTGAACCGCTTCTCCCCCTGCCCCGCCCCTGCCGGAGGGGGCAGCGGCTCGGCCGCCGGGCGATCGGGGCCGGCCGCCGGGGGGGCTGCGGCCGGAGGGAGCGGGAGCGGCGCCGGGGCGGG
>CAISKG010000290.1 GCA_903885855.1 uncultured Planctomycetaceae bacterium | reverse complement strand
GCTCGTTCCGCCAGGGCTCGCCGCGACTCATGGCCAGGGCGAAGAGGAGCAGATAGAAGAGCCCGCAGCCGAGCATGAGCCACGTCCAGGGGCGGACGAGGATCACCCACAGCGGCGCGAGGTGGCCCTTCAGGCGCGTGTCCATGCTCACCCCTCCGATCCGACGGCCGCCGGCGCGGCGTCGTGCAGCTCGAGGAAGATCTCCTCGAGGTTGAGGTCGTCCACCGTCACCTCGGCCGCGAACCGCTCCCGGAGGGAGGCGACGAGCGCCGCATCGACGCCGTCGATCGTCACCAGCGCCCGCGCCCCGCGCACCTCCGCGCGGAGGGTGCCGGGGAGGCCGAGGTCGGCGGGCAGCCCGGCGGCGGCCTCGACGCGCAGGCGCTTGACCCGTTCTTTGAGGGCATCGATCTCGTCGTGGAACGTCACCCTCCCCCGCTGCACGAGCGCCACGTGGGAGGCGACGCGTTCCAGGTCGGAGGTGATGTGGGTGGAGAAGAGCACGGTGCCGCCCCCCTCGGCGGCGCTCTCGAGGATCGTCTCGAGGAACCGGCGCCGGGCGAGCGGATCGAGGCTCGCCACCGGCTCGTCGAGGAGGAGCAATTCGGGGCGGTGGCCGAGGGCGAGGACGAGGGCGAGCTTCTGCTTCTGCCCGGCCGAGAGCGGCCCGACGCGGTGGCCTGGGGCGAGATCCCAGCGGCGCAGGAGTTCCTCCCCCCAGGCGCGGTCCCAGGAGGGATAGAAGCCCGACACGTAGGCCACGGTCTGCCGCACCGTGAGCCAGGGATAGAGCACCGGCTCCTGCGGCGCGTAGCCGATGCGGGCCTTCTCCCCCGCCCCCAGCTCCCAGGCGTCGCGGCCGAGGAGGGCGGCCCGCCCCGCGTCGGGGCGGAGCAGGCCGAGCAGGCATTTGATGAGCGTGGACTTGCCGGAGCCGTTGAGGCCCAGCAGGCCGACCACCTGCCCCCGCGGCACGCGGAGGTCGAGCCGGTCGAGCACGGCCCGCCCGCCGAAGCGCTTCGTGAGCCCGGCGACGTCGATCATGGCGGCGTCGTTCATGCCCCGTTCTCCTCGAGACTCTCCCGCACCATGCGCTCCACCTGGGCAGGCGTGAGGCCGAGGTGCAGCGCCCGGACCACGGCCCGATCGAGCAGCGGCCGCACCTCGTCGCGGCGTTCGGCGAGGGTCGCGCCGCGGCGTTCCGCCACCACCATCCCCCGTCCGCGGTCGCGCTCGAGCACCCCGAGCGATTCGAGCCGCCCCCAGGCCTTGGAGACGGTCATCGGATTGACCCCCAGCGCCGCGGCCACCTGCCGCACGCTCGGCACCAGGTCGCCCGGGAGGAGCCGCCCCCCGGCCACCAGCGCCTCCACCTGCTCGACGAGCTGCCGGTAGATCGGCACCCCGGACGACGGATGGACGACGAACAGCGGATCGGAACGCCCCATCGCAGCCCCCGGGTGTATGTGTATCAGTACACTAATACACATGCCCCGCGGTGGCGTCAAGGGGGGGCCGTCGGAAAAACGCGATCAGCCGCCGAAGCGGCCCACCACGAGGGAGATGTTCTGGCCGCCGAAGCCGAAGCTGTTGGACAGCGCCCGGTCGCAGCGTGCCTCGCGGGCCACGTTGGGCACGTAGTCGAGGTCGCAGTTGGGATCGGGGGTGGTGTAGTTGATGGTGGGGGGGAGGATGCCGTCGCGGATCGCCAGCAGGCAGACGATCAGCTCGGTGGCGCCGGCGGCGGCGATGAGGTGCCCCATCATGCTCTTGGTGCTCGAGACCGGGATCTTCCAGGCCCGCTCGCCGAACACGGTCTTGATGGCCAGCGTCTCCACCTTGTCGTTGACGTCGGTGCTGGTGCCGTGGGCGTTGATGTAATCGATGCCGTCGATGCCCAGGCCGGCGTCGTCGAGGGCCATGCGGATGCAGGCCGACGCCCCGCGCCCCTCGGGGTGCGTGTCGGTGATGCGGTAGGCGTCGGCGGTGGATCCGTAGCCGAGCAGCTCGCCGTGGATCCTGGCCCCCCGGCGCCGGGCGTGCTCGAGATCCTCGAGGACGACCATCGCCGCCCCCTCGCCGAGGACGAAGCCGTCGCGGTCGTTGTCGAAGGGCCGGCTGGCCTTGGTGGGATCGTCGTTGCGCGTGGAGAGCGCCGTGAGGAGATTGAAGCCGGTCACGCCGAAGGGATGGATCATGCTGTGCGCGCCGCCGGAGAGCATCACGTCGGCCTCGCCGCGGCGCACCAGTTCGGCCGCCTCGCCGATCGCCTGGCTCGAGGCGGCGCAGGCGGTGAGGCAGTTGAGGTTCGGCCCGCGCGCGTCGAAGAGCGTCGCCAGGTGGCCGGCGGGCATGTGGGGCTCCTGCTCCACCTCGGCCAGGGGATGGAGCGTCTCGAGCCCGAGCTTGGTGAACTTGGCGACGTCGAGGGCCTCCCCCTTGATGGCCACCGCCATCATCTTCGTGAAGGAGTCGAAGTCCTGCTGCCCCTCGCCGCTACCGAGGTAGATGCCCAGCCGCTCCGGATCGGCGGGCAGCCCCTGCGCGAGCCCCGCGTCGCGCATCGCCTGAAGGGCGGCGCCGGCGGCGAAACGCGTGTGGCGGCCGCAGTACTGCCAGCGCTCGGCCGATTCACCCTCGTCGGCGATCGACCAGTCCTTCACCTCGGCGGCGATCTTGGTGGGGAAGCGCGAGGCGTCGAAGACGGTCGTGCGGCCGACGCCCGACGCCCCGATCTTGAGGTTCGCCCACAAGTGCTCGACGCGCGAGCCCAGCGGCGTCACGCACCCCATGCCGGTGATCACCACGCGGCGGCGGCCGCCGCGCTGGCCCTGGCTGGAAACCATCGCCCCCTCCCCGCCGCGTGCGTCACCAGTCGGGCCGCGGCAGCGGATTGCCCGCCTGATCGCGGCCGACGTCGTAGATGTGCATCTGGTCGAGCCAGCGGAGCAGTTCCTCCGGCTCGAACAACTTCGGCACCCCCTCGCCCGGCTCGAGGTGGGCGAAGAACAACTCCGCCTCCCCCTGCAGGCGGTCCTCGACGGTGCTCGAGACCCGCGTGAACGATCCGCCCGGCTTGAGGTCGAGGATCTCCGCCCGGAAGCGGAGCGTGTCGCCCGGCACGGCGTCGAAGTGGAATTCGGCGGCGGCCACCTTCGCGAGCACGACGCGGCGGTTGTAGTCGATGGCGTCGGCCACCAGCAGGCCCGCCGTCTGCGCCATCCCCTCCACCACGAGGGAATTGGGCATCAGCGCCGCGCCGGGGAAATGGTCGTGCATGTGCTCTTCGGCGAGCGACACGTTCTTCACGGCGACCGCATGCCGTCCGCGGACGAACTCGTCGAACCGGTCGATCCAGAACCAGCGCATGAATCTCTCGTCGGCGGTCGGTCAGCCGCGGTCCACGGCGTCACCGCGTGAAGGGAAGGAGGGCGGGGAAAGGCGGGGAGGCGACCGCCCCGCGGAGCGACGGCGTCAGGCCGCCAACTTGCTCTGCACGTAGCGGACCATGTCCTCGACGGTGAGCATGTTGGGGAAGTTCTGCACGCTCGGGTTCTGCTCGAAGTTCTTCAGGTCGAAGAACGGCATCCGCGCCTTGAGGGCCGCCAGGCCGGCGGCGTTCACCTTGCCGTTGGAGACGAATTCGGCGCTCGAGAGGACGTCCTCGGGGAACAGCTCCCCGCGGGGAATCTTGATCCCGAAGGCCTTCTCGAGGCGGAAGACGATGTCGAGGAAGTCGATCGACTCCGCCCCCAGGTCGCCGACCATCGTCGCGGCGGGCGTGACGTCGTCCTCGTCCACGCCGAGTGCATCGACCAACGCGGACCTGACCTTCTCGAAGATTTCATCGCGGGACGGCATCGACTGGCACCTCGGGGCACTGGGAAGCGGGAGCGGAACGGAAGCCGAATCAAGCAAGGTTGTAATGCCGTCGCGTTCTGGTGGGAACCCGGACGTCCGCCGATTTCCCGCGGCCGGGAAAAAGACCCGGGGAGCGCGGCTGATCCGGGGCGAACGGCGCCGCGGACATGAACCGGCTGCACCGCGATCCACCGCCGCCGCGGCGGACACCGGGGGTCAAACCCCGGGCTTTCCAGGGGCGGCGGCCCCGGAACAGGGCTCGGAACCCGTTTCCACCGACCACTACCGCCCCGGCACGGGGAGCGGCCGGTCGCCGGAGGCGAGGACATGGCCGTGGGGCGCGGGCAGCTCGTGGGCCGGCATCGCGGAGCCGCGGGCGGCATGCGACGGGCCGCCGCCGGCGGACGCCGAGCCGTAGACGACAGGCCGGACGCCGCCAGCCCCTCTTCCGGAGGGGTGGATGATGGCCCACATCTTCCGCATTTCGGCCCGCACCCGGGCATCGAGGGCGTCGCCGTGGGCGACCCGGTCGGCGAGGTTGTAGCGCTCGAGCACCAGCCGGGCGGTGAGGCTCGTGCGCCCTCCGACCATGCCGGTCGCCTTCACCGACGTGGTGGAGGCGTCCTGGGACACCACCTCCGCGGAGACGGTGAGCACCTTTCCCGGCTCGACGAAGTCGCCGTATTTGACGTTCTTCGCCGCCCGCAGAACGACGATCGCGTGGGCGAAATCCTCTCCCAGACGGATCATCCAGGCCGAGGCCTGGGTCATCGTCTCGAGCATCAGCACCCCGGGCATCACCGGGAACCGGGGAAAGTGGTCGGCCAGATACTCCTCGGAGAGCGTCAGCGTCTTGATGGCGGTGATGCTCTTGCCGGGGTCGATGGCGGTGACGCGGTCGAGGAGCGTGAATCGCATGGACGAATCCGTTGCGCGAGAGGGGCGCGGGCTCGGGCGGGCGCCTGGGCTGGTCCGTAGCCGGAAGGCCGCAGTATAGGGATTCCCCCCGCCCCCACAACACACCGCCAGCCCCCGCGGGCCCCATTTCCACGCTGCTGCCAAGGTGACAGCCGGCACGTCCGGCACGATCGCCAGCGCTTGACAGCGACGCGGCGCACGACGGCGGGAAGAGCGGATCGCCGGACGTTTTTCACGGTCTTTCCAGCGCCGGCGACAGCCGCCAGCGAGGCAGCCCGACGATGGGCACGGTGTTTGCTTCTGCATCTCCACACGCCCGGTGCGGGATTGGCCCCCCGCCCCGGACGCCTCACCACACCACCATGCACGGAGTCTTCCCATGCCTTCCCACCGCACCGGATTCGGCCTGCCGCTCGACGAATTGCGTGACGAAATCGACCGCCTCTGGACCTCGCTGGTGACCGCTCCGCCGCTCCACGGCTGGGGCGCCCGGCCGGGACAGGGCACCTTCCCCGCCGTCAACGTGCGCGAGACCGACGACGCGCTGGTCGTCGAGGCGGAACTGCCCGGCCTCGACGCCTCCGCCGTCGACGTCTCGGTCTCCGGCGACGAGCTCGTCCTCACCGGCTCCCGCCCCGGCGGGCAGCCGGCGGACGCAGGCCCGTGCTGCGGCGGATCGTGCGACACGGCCGCCCCCGGCGACGCCGCGGGGAGGAAGGTCGTGTGGCACCTCCGCGAGCGCGGCACCGGCTCGTTCGAGCGCCGCATCCCGCTGCCCGTGCCGGTCGACGCCGGCCGGGTGGAGGCGCGGCTCGTCGACGGCGTCCTCTCGGTCACCTGCCCGAAGCTGGCCGAGTGCCAGCCGCGGAAGGTGCAGGTGCGCTCCGTCTGACCGACGGCGCCGGCCCCTTCGATCGTGATCCACCACCTGCCGGGTGCGGCAGCGGGCGCGCGGCCTCCGCGCCCCCGCTCCGCGCCGGCTCCGCTCCCCTCCCCCCGTTTCCCGAGGAGATTCCCATGACCGCCCGCACCGCCACCCCCTCCGAACGCGCTTCCCGCCTCACCTTCCGCCCCAACTGCGACGTCAGCGACCGGGGCGACGAGGTCGTGTTCGTCGCCGACATGCCCGGCGCCCGCGCCGACACCATCGACGTCACCTTCGACGACGGCGTCCTCACCCTCCACGCCGCCGTGGCGCCGCGCGACCTCCCCGGCCGTGCGGTCCGCCAGGAATACGGGATCGGCGACTACCGCCGCGCCTTCCGGCTCGGCGAGGGCTTCGACGGCGCCCGCATCGCGGCCGACTACGCGCGCGGCGTCCTCACCGTCCGCGTGCCGCGGCTGGCCGCCGTCCTGCCCCGGCGGGTCGAGGTGCGGGCCGGCTGAGCCGACGCCCAGAGCGGCGCCCGACGTATGCTGGAGGCCCGCGGGACGATCCGGTCCCGCGGGCCTCCTCGCTTCCAGGGACACGCCTCCGGTGCCGCTCGTCCTCCGTCCGCTCGACGGCTCAACGCCGAGCATCGATTGCTCCGGGATCACCCCCGACCATCTCGCCGGGGAGGCGCCGGCCGAGGTCGCGCGGCGCAGCGTGGACGCCGGTGCCGGGCGCGTCGCCCTCGGCGACGTGCTCCGCGTCTCGGGCAGCGCCGCCGACGGCCGGGTCGAGTTCGAGGGCGACTTCAGCCGCTGCTGGGGCGTGGGGGCCGGGATGGCCGCGGGGTGGATCGTCGTCCGCGGCGGCGTCGGACGGGGCGCCGCGGCGGGGATGCGTGGCGGCCGGCTCGAGGTGGAGGGCTCCGCCGGCGACTGGCTGGCCGCGGCGATGCACGGCGGCACCGTCCATGTCCGGGGCGACGCCGGCGACGACCTGGCCGCCGCGCTGCCGGGCGCCGCCGAGGGGCTGACCGGCGGCACGGTGATCGTGGAGGGGGCCGCCGGCTGCCGGACGGGGAGCCGGATGCGCCGCGGCGTGGTGGCCGTCGGAGGGGCGTGCGGGGCCGGCGCGGGGCTCGAACTGCGGGCCGGGACGATCGTCGTCGCCGGGGCGCTGGGGGCCCTGCCCGGCTGCGGGATGCGGCGCGGGTCGATCGTGGCCGTGGGTCCGGCCCCGTCCCCGGGGCCTTCCTTTCTCCCCGGGGCGACGTGGCGGCCGGCGATGCTCGGCCTGCTCCTGCGGCACCTCGCCGCCGAGGGATTCGGGGGTGCCGGGGCGATGGCGGCGGCGCTGCAGGGGCCGGTGCGGCAGTGGCACGGCGACGTGCTCGCCGGGGGCCGGGGGGAGCTGCTGCTGGCCGGCAGGGGCTGAACCGGGGGCTCCCGCCCCCTGGAGCCGCTGTTTTTCAGGCCCCGCTTCCGCGACAACGGCCTTTCGGCTACTCTTTGGGATTCCCGCCGCGAAGCGCGGTCACACCCTCCGCATCATCCGACATGCCCACGATCAGCCAGCTCGTCCGCAGCCGCCGCAGGCCGAAGCGCAAGTTCTCCAAGTCGCCCGTGCTCGACCGCTGCCCGCAGAAGCGCGGCGTGTGCCTGCAGGTGCGCACGATGACCCCCAAGAAGCCGAATTCCGCGCTGCGCAAGATCGCGCGTGTCCGGCTCTCGAACGCCAAGGAGGTCACGGTCTACATTCCCGGCGAGGGTCACAACCTCCAGGAACACTCCATCGTCCTCGTCCGTGGCGGTCGCGTGCGCGACCTCCCCGGCGTCCGCTACCACATCGTCCGCGGCGCCCTCGACACGCTCGGCGTGCAGGGGCGCAAGCAGTCCCGCAGCCTGTACGGCGCCAAGAAGGGTTGAGTAGGGTCAAAGAGCCATGGGAAAGATCACCGCCAGCCGCGAAAAGCTCGCTCCGGATCCCCGCTACGGGTCGATTCTGGTCAGCAAGTTCATCAACTGCCTGATGTACGACGGCAAGAAGAGCGTCGCGCAGAACGTCTTCTACGACGCGATGGACATCGTGGCCAAGAAGGTCACCGAGGTCGAGCCGATCGAGGTCTTCAACCGGGCCCTCGAGAACTGCAAGCCGTCGGTCGAGGTCCGCTCGAAGCGCGTCGGCGGTGCGGCCTACCAGGTGCCGATGCAGGTCAACCGCAACCGCCAGCAGTCGCTCGGCATCCGCTGGATGCTCCAGGCCGTGCGCGAGAAGAAGGGGCGGGCCACGCACGAGAAATTGGCCGAGGAGATCGTCGCCGCCTACAAGCGCGAGGGTGCCGCGGTCACGAAGCGCGACAACGTCCACCGCATGGCGGACGCCAACAAGGCATTCGCCCACTTCGCCTGGTGATCGGCCCCCACGGGCGCGTCACCCACCGACCGACGGGCCCGTCGATCCGCGGATCGACGGGCCCGTTCTTTTCCCCCGGAGCGCCGCCCCGGTGATCGATCCCGCCACGTCGCTGCTCCTGGGCCGTCTCGTCCTCGGCAGGCGTGTGGCGGCGCTGTCCACGCTCCACGACGGCCGTCCCTTCGCGTCGATGATCCCCTACGCCCTGCTCGTCACCGGCAGGCCGCCGGAGGGGGCCTCGGCCGGCGACGCCGGCAGCGTCGTTTTCGTGAGCCATGTCAGCCGTCTGTCGAGCCACACGCGCGACATGCTCACCGCTCCGGAGGTGTGCCTGCTGGTGACGGCGCCGGAGGGGGACGACGCCGGCCCCCCGCCCCAGGCGCTGCCGCGGGTCTCGCTGCCGGCCCGGGCCTCGTTCATCGACCCCGCCCATCCGGCCCACGAGACGCTCACGCGCGCCTATCTGGGGCGCTTTCCCCAGGCTGCGGAGTGGTTCGGGCTGGGTGACTTCTCGATCGTCGCCTTCGAGCCGACGTCGGCCCGGTTCGTGGCGGGATTCGGCCGGGCGATGACGCTCTCCCCCGCCCAGTTTCACGCGGCGGTGGCGGCCGCCGCCGCCACGCCCGGCTGACGGCCACGGTTCGGCCCCGGGCCGGCCCCGCGGATGCCGCGGGAACGGCGCGGCTAAGGCCGCGGTCGCGATTGAAAATGAACGAGCGTATAGTAGGATACCGATGTTTATGCCGGGATGCCGCCCAGGCTCCCCCGCAGCATCCCGGATCCATCGTCATTCCCCGCACCGGAGGCACGTCGTGACCACCCGCAGGAAGCCCAAGAGCGCCCCGCCGACCCCGTCGCGCCCCGCCCCTGCCGCGGCCCGCAAGGGGGCGTCCCGCGCGGCCTCCCCGTCGCCCCACCTCCCCTGGAACCCGCTCGGGAAGCGCGACGCCGGCGCCGACAACCCCGGCGACGCCCCCACCGCCCGGCAGCTCGAGATCTACGCTTTCATCCGCGACAAGATCCATTCGCGCGGCTACGGCCCGACGGTGCGCGAGATCGGCCAGGCCTTCGACATCCGCTCACCCAACGGCGTCGTCTGCCATCTGAAGGCCCTCGAGCGCAAGGGGCTCATCAACCGCGGGAAGAACATGTCGCGCGCCATCGAGCTGGCCGCCGAGCCGGCGCACCTCCGCGGCCTGCCGATGGCGGGCTGGGTGGCGGCCGGCACGCTGCGCACCGCCGACGAGCAGCAGGAGCGGATCGACTTCGAGGAGCTCTTCGGCAAGGACGACCATTTCGTCCTCAAGGTGATGGGCGACTCGATGGTCGAGGCCCAGATCGCCGACGGCGATTGGGTGGTGATCCGCAAGCGCGGCACCGCGCACGCCGGCGACATCGTCGTGGCCCAGACCGAGGACGGCGAGGCGACGCTCAAGCAGTGGTTCCCGGAGCGTGACCGGATCCGCCTCCAGCCGGCCAACTCCTCGATGAAGCCGATCTACGTGAAGAGCGCGCGGGTGCTGGGCGTGCTGGTGGGGGTGGTGCGCAAGACCGGCTGACGCCCGTCGCGCCGCCGGCGGGGCGAATCAGGCCACGTCGGCCGACGGGCCCTGGCCGGACGGGCGCCCGTCGGTGAACTGGTGCAGTTTGTTGTAGAGCGTCTTCAGGCTGATCCCCAGCTCCTCCGCGGTCTTGGCCTTGTTGCCCTGATTGCGCTTGAGTCCCTCGAGGATCGCCTGCATCTCGAGCTCGCGGAGGCTCCGCGGCGGGCCTGCGGGCCGCGCCTCCGGCGTCGCCGGCGGGGCCGTGACCACCCCCACGCCCCGCAGCGTGGCCACCGGCTTCCCCCGCGCGGCCCCCAGCCGTGCCGGCAGGTGGGCGGCGGTCAGCGGCAGGCTGTCGCAGAACACGAGCGCGTGCTCGATGCAGTTGAACAGCTCGCGCACGTTGCCGGGCCAGTGGTGCTCGCGGAGCATCTCGAGGGCGCCTCCGTCGATCACCTCGGCGTCGCGCGGCGCCTGCGGACGGGCCCGGCGCACGAAGTGATCGACGAGCTCCGGCAGATCCCCGAGGCGCTCGCGCAGCGGCGGGATCGCCACCTCGAAGGTGTTGATGCGGAAGAGCAGATCCTCCCGGAAGCCGCCGGCGGCGACCATCTCCTCGAGATTGCGGTGGGTGGCGCAGACCACGCGCACGTCCACCGTCACCGGATGGCTGTCGCCGACGCGCCGGATCTCCCCGCTCTCGAGGGCGCGGAGGAGCCGGGGCTGCAGCGACCGGGGCAGCTCGCCGATCTCGTCGAGGAACAGCGTTCCCCCGTCGGCCACCTCGAACAGCCCCGCGCGGTGCTCGTCGGCCCCGGTGAACGCCCCCTTGCGGTGGCCGAAGAGCTCGCTCTCCACGAGGTGCTCCGGGAGGGCGCCGCAGTTCACCGCCACCAGCGGGGCCGCGGCGCGCGGACTGCCGTCGTGGATCGCGCGGGCGACGAGCTCCTTCCCGGTGCCGGTCTCGCCGCGCACCAGCACGGCCGAATCGCTCGCAGCCACGCGGGACACGAGCCGCCGCACCTCGTCGAGCCCGGGCGAGCCGCCCACGAGCCGCGTCGCGCCCTCGGCGCGGCGCAGTCGGCCCTCGAGGGCGCGCAGCCGCAGCGTCAGCTCGCGCTTCTTCCGCACGCGCTCGAGCACCCCCCGGATCTCGGCGAGCTTGCAGGGCTTGGTGAGATAATCGAACACCCCCTGCCGCACCGCCGCCACCGCCGATTCCAGCGACGACTTGCCGGTGAGGATGATCGTCTCGGTGTCGGGGGCGACCTCCCGCACGCGTGCGATCACCTCCATGCCCCCCACGCCCGGCATGTCGAGATCCACGATCACGCAGTCGTAGGCGGTGCGGTCGAGCGCGGCGATCGCGGTGCGGCCGTCGGGGCAGACGGTGGCCTCGTGGCCGAGACGCGGCAGCTCGATCCGCATCAGCTCCTGCAGCGATGTCTCGTCGTCGGCGAAGAGGATCCGCATCGGCCGGGCCGTCTTGGTCATGGTCGTCCCCTGCTGGAGTCTGTTCGGGCGTCAGGCGGCGCGGCGCGGGCCGCGTGCCTCGTCCTCGGGCTCGTCCCGCCGGGCCGGGACGGTCGATTCGTCGCTCCCCGCCGCGGCCAGCGGCAGCGTCACGCGGAACGTCGCCCCCTTCCCCACCCCCGCGCTCGAAGCCTCGATCCGGCCCCCGTGGTCGGTGACGATGCGGTGCACGATCGACAGCCCGAGCCCCGTGCCCTGCCCCGCCCGCCGCCGGGTGAAGAAGGGTTCGAAGAGGTGCTCGAGCACCTCGTCGGTCATCCCGCAGCCGTCGTCGGTGAAGGTCACCTCGGCCACCTCGCCGTCGCGGCGGACGGCGACGGCGACCCTGCCCGAATCCCCCACGCTGTCGAGGGCGTTGACGAGGAGGTTGAGCACCACCTGCTTGAGCTCCTGCGGATTGGCCATCACGACTTGATCGGCCGCGTCGGCGATCGTGATCGAGCGGCCGGCGAAGCGCCCCACGTGCCCGAGCATCTCGGCCACGTCGCGCACCAGGGGGATGACGGCCGTGGGCTGGCGGCGCACCTCGCCCAGACGGGAGAAGTCGAGGAGCTTCTCGGTGATCCCCTTGCAGCGGAAGGCCTCGGTCTGGATCAATTCCAGGTAGCGCCGCACGACGCCGGCCTCCCCGCCGTCGGCGGCCATGTCCTCCAGCCGCTCCTCGAGCGACTCGGCGCACAGCGCGATCGACGCCAGCGGATTGTTGATCTCGTGGGCGACCCCCGCGGCGAGGAATCCGACGCTCGCCAGCTGCTCGCTGCGCACCACCTCGCGCGTGCGGAGTTGCACCTGGCGGTCGAGATCGTCGCGCACCTCCTGGAAGCGGCGCGTCATGTCGTTGAGCGCCTCGGCGAGCTCCGCCATCTCGTCGCGGCTGTCGAGCTGGAGGCGGTAGGCGAAGTCGCCGGCGGCCACGCGGCGCGAGCCGTAGCCCAGGAGCCGCAGGGGGCGGAAGACCCAGCGGTAGGTGAGCACGCCGAGCGCGGCCAGCGCCAGCGCCGCCGCCATCGCCGCGCCCCAGGTTGTCACGATCAGCATCCGGTAGCCGGTGCGCACCTCGCCGGAGAGGTCGTGGAGGTGCTCCTGGAGGAAGCTCGGCAGCGTCGCCGAGAGGGCGGCGAGGCGTCCCAGATCCGGGCCCACGGCCGCAAGGCGCTCCGCGGCCACCCCGCCCCCGCGCGCCACCTCCCCCAGCGAGGCCCGGGTGCGCGTGAGGATCGCGTCGATGCGCCGCACGACGTCGCGCTCGCGGCTGCGGTCGGCGAAGGGGCCGGCGTCGATCTCGCCCTGCTCGAGTTCCGTCCGGTAGGCGTCGAGCGCGCGCTGGGTGCGCCCGAGCGCCGCGAGGAACGGGGCGCTGCAGTCGCCGAGCTCGCCCGAGGGCTCGTCGGCGTCGGCGGCGTCGCCCCGCGCCGCCCCCGCCGCCACCGGCAGTGCGGGCGGTGCCGCCGCCAGCGCGGC
>CAISKG010000289.1 GCA_903885855.1 uncultured Planctomycetaceae bacterium | reverse complement strand
CGTTGTTGTTGCCCCCCTGGGTTCTCCGGCACTCGTCGCCCGCCAGGAGCATCGGCACCCCTTGCGAGAGCAGCAGCGTGGCGAGGAGATTCCGCACCTGGCGGCTGCGGATGGCGTTGATCCGGGCATCCTCCGTCGGACCTTCGATGCCGTGGTTCTCGGAGAAGTTGTTGTTGTCGCCGTCGCGGTTCCCCTCGCCGTTGGCCTCGTTGTGCTTCTCCCGGTAGGCGACGAGGTCGTTGAGCGTGAAGCCGTCGTGCGACGTGACGAAATTGATGCTGTGGAAGGGCTGCCGCCCGTGGGCGCCGTACAGGTCGCTCGAGCCGGCAAGTCGGGTGGCGAGGTGGCCGGTCTGCCCCGGGTCGCCCCGCCAGTAGCGGCGCACGTCGTCGCGGTAGCGGCCGTTCCACTCCGCCCAGCGCAGCGTCGCGAACGACCCGACCTGATAGGCGCCGGCCGCGTCCCAGGCCTCGGCGATGATCTTGGTGTCGGCCAGGAGCGGGTCCTCGGTGATCAGTTCCACCACCGGCGGATTGGCCACGATCTCCCCGGCCCGGTCGCGCGAGAGGATGCTCGCCAGATCGAAGCGGAAGCCGTCGACGTGATACTCGTGCACCCAGTGCCGCAGGCAGAGGAAGAGCATCTCGCGCACGATCGGGTGGTTGCCGTTGACGGTGTTGCCGCAGCCGGAGTAGTTGCGGTAGCGGGCCCCGCCGTCGGAGAGCATGTAGTAGACGCGGTTCTCCAGCCCCTTGAACGACAGCGTCGGCCCGCGTTCGTTCCCTTCGGCGGTGTGGTTGAAGACCACGTCGAGGATCACCTCGATCCCCGCGGCGTGGAGCGCCCGCACCATCGCCTTGAACTCGCGCACCTGGCAGCCCGGCTCGCCCCCCGCGGCGTAGCCGCGGTGCGGCGCGAAGAAGGCGAGCGGATCGTAGCCCCAGTAGTTGCCCGGGCCGGCCAGCGGCGGGATCGGCCCCGGCGAGAACTCGTGGACCGGCATCAGCTCCACCGCCGTCACTCCCAGCGCGCGCAGGTAGGGGATCTTCTCCACCACGCCGGCGTAGGTGCCGGGCCGGCCCACGCCCGACGACGGATCGGCCGTGAAGCCGCGCACGTGCAGCTCGTAGATCACGGTGTCGGCCAGCGGCCGGCGCAGGTGGCGATCCCCCTGCCAGTCGAAGGCGTCGTCCACCACCACGCACTTCGGCGGCACGAGCGTGCCGTCGGCGGCGACGAGGAAATCCCCCCACAGCGCCTTGGCGTAGGGATCGATGAGGCGTGCCCGGGGATCGAAGCGCTGGCCGGCGGCCGGATCGGAGGGTCCGTCGGCCTGCAGATGGTAGAGCCGCCCCGCCCCCAGCCCCGGCACCTCGAGGCTCCAGATGTCGCCCCAGCGGTCGACCTCGGGATCGAGCTGGATCGTCTCCGCGGGCTCGGTGTCGGCCGCGTCGTCGTAGAGCAGGACGCGCAGGGCCCGCGCCGAGCGGCTGTAGACGACGAACTGCACCGCCCCGTCGCGGAGTACGGCGCCGTAGGGGAGGGGCTGCCGGAACTGGAGCGCCGGGAGCGGCCGGCCGGCGTGGGACCGCGGCGCGGGGCCCGCGGGCTTGCGGGGTGGCATGGCGCCGCGATGATACCATGCCGCGGCGGCGGCCCGTCGGCCGCCGCGTCCCCCCACCCCGAGACCTGCGGCAGAGCCGACGATGGCGGACGACACCTCCGGCCCCCGCTCGGGCGCGACCTACGCCTCCTCCGGCGTCGATCTGGCCCTCTACGCCGAGGGGATGGCGCGCCTCCCGGCCCACATGCGCCGCACCCAGTGCCCGCGCGTGATCAGCGCCGAGGGGGGCTTCGCGGCGCTGTTCCAGATGACCCTCCCCGGGCTCTTCCGCCGCGCGTGGGAGGATCCGGTCCTCGTCTCCTGCACCGACGGCGTGGGGACGAAGCTCAAGATCGCCGTCCTGGCCGGCGTCCACCACACCGTGGGCATCGACCTGGTGGCGATGAGCGTCACCGACTGCCTGTGCACCGGCGCCGAGCCGGCCTTCTTCCTCGACTACGTGGCGATGTCGCACGACGACCCCGATCTCCTCGAGCAGATCGTGCGCGGCATCGCCGACGCCTGCGTGGAGAGCGACTGCGCGTTGGTCGGGGGGGAGACGGCGATCCTGCCCGACATGTACCAGCGCGGCGAATACGACCTGGCCGGATTCGTGGTCGGCCTGGTGGAGCGGCGCCGGATCGTCGACGGCCGGCAGATCCAGCCCGGCGACGTGGCGCTCGGGCTGGCCTCCACCGGCTTCCATTCCAACGGCTACTCGCTCGTGCGCCGGGCGGTGTTCGACCTCGGCGGCCTGGCCTGCGGCGATGCCGTTCCCGAGCTCGGCGGCCGCACCGTCGCCGAGGCCCTCCTCGAGCCGACGCGGCTCTACGCCAGGCCGGTGCGCTCGGTGCTGCGGCATTACCGGGTCAAGCAGCCCGTCCACGGCATCGCCCACATCACCGGCGGCGGGCTGGCCGAGAACCTCGCGCGCATCGTCCCGGAGGGGGTGCAGGTGGTGATCGAGAGGGGCTCCTGGCGGGTGCCGGCGGTGTTCCCCTGGGTGCAGCGGCTCGGCGCGATCGCCGACGACGAGATGGCCCGCGTGTTCAACATGGGGGTGGGGATGGTGCTCGTCGTCGCCCCCCACTTCGCCGACAGCATCGCCTCGCAGCTCGGCGACTTCGGCATCGAGTCCTGGCGGATCGGCACCGTCCACGCCGCCGACGCCGGGGCCGAGCGGGTGGTCGTGCGCTGAGCGCCGCGGGGGCGCCCTCGGCGCCCGGGCCGGATCAGTGCCCCTTGGTGACCGCCGCCGACGCCGACCGCCGCGCCGCCACCCCTTCCGCCGACGGCCCGGCCTGCCGGATGGCGTCGAGCACCTGCGTCTCGGTGATCAGGTCGCGAAGCACGATCGGCCCCCGGGCCTCGCGCCCGGCGGGCGCGGCCGGAAAGATCGCCAGCACCGGGATGCTCTTGCTCTGGAGGCTCTCGAGCGTGGCCTTGATCTCGGGGGATTCCTCGGTCCAGTCGGCCAGCAGCGGCACGATGCGGTTGGCCTCGATCGCCTCGCGCACCTTGTCGGTCTCGATGGCGGTGGCGAGGTTCAGCTTGCAGGTCATGCACCAATCGGCGGAGAAGTCGACGAGCACCGTGGCGCCGCTGGAGCGCAGCTCCGCCAGCCGGGCCCGGGAGAAGGGTTCCCAGGGGATGATCGAGGTCACCGGCCCGAGAAAGGAGAAGGCGGCGAAACCGATCGCGGCGGCCACGGCCGCACCCTGGACCCAGCGCCCGAACCCCGCCACGCCGCCGCCGGCCTCCTGCGCCTTGCCGATCCACCAGCACGCCGCCCAGATCCCCACCAGCAGCGCGAAGGTGGGGACGAACCACACGTGGTTCAGGAAGGTGAAGAGGAAGACGACGGTGCCGAGCATCACGAAGCCCAGCACCTCCTTGAGCGTCTCCATCCAGGCGCCCGGCTTGGGGAGGCGCCGGGCGAGACCTGGCATGAGCCCCACGACGATGTAGGGCAGGGCCATCCCGGTGGCGATCGCGGCGAACACGGCATAGGTGACGGCGGTGGGCTGGGAGAGGGTGAAGCCGAACACCGGCCCGAGGAAGGGGCCGCTGCAGGGCGTGGCCAGCACCGTGGAGAGAACGCCCTTGAGGAACGACCCCGCCGCCCCCTCCTGACGGTGCACGTGGCCCGCCTTCTCCCCGATGAAACCGGGGATGGGGATCTCCCACACGCCCAGGAACGACAGCGCGAAGGCGAACACCAGCGCCGCCATCGTGATGTTGAAGCCGGCGGAGGTGAACTGCTCGCCCCAGGCGAGATTGCGGCTGCCGAGGCCGAGGTTGGCCGCCACGCTCGCGGTCGCCAGGGCCATGAACACCGCATACACCCCGGCGCAGTACCAGAGATTCATGCGGAAGATCTCCTGCCGCTTCTTCCCCGACTGCTGGGCGAAACTCATCAGCTTCAGGCCCAGCACCGGCAGGACGCAGGGCATGAGATTGAGGATCAGGCCGCCGAGGAGCCCCGAGAGGAGCGCGGCCGGGAGGGAGAGGGCCGTGGCGGAGCCGGTGGAGGTGCCGCGGGCCGCCTCCATCACGCCGCCGGGAGCGTCGGTGGACGGACCCGCGGGCGGCACGACCGCCGGCGAATCGCCCGGGCCCCGGCCCACCGGCGTGCCGCCGCGCGG
>CAISKG010000288.1 GCA_903885855.1 uncultured Planctomycetaceae bacterium | reverse complement strand
GGCGCGTCGTGCTGTGGCGCTACCAGTCGCCCCCGATGTCCGGATTCGCCGGGACGGCCGGCTCCGGGGGGACGGACGTCTGGTTCGCCACATCGTCGCCGGACCGCTCCACGCGCGCGCTGGTGCCGCTGCGCCTCCCCCACGATCAGGCACGGCAGCGGGCCGCCGGCCTCGACGCCGAGAAGCTCCTCGCCATCCGGCCGGGTACGGCGGTCGCGCTCGAGGTCCGCGTGCAGGGGGACGCCGCTGAGCAGGAGCGGGTGCGGCAGGGCCTGCTCCGTCAGATCGCCGCCGCGGGGCTCGTGGCGCAGGACGGGGCGCCGCTGCGGCTCGAGGCCCTCACCGAAACCGGCGAGACCCGCGAGATCTCCTACCGCACCTTCGGCAGCGCGAACCGCGAGGGCGAGAAGGTGCGTGTCACGGAGCACATCTGCCGTCTCCGCATCGTCGAGGCCGACCGCATGCTCTGGCAGTCGATGTCCGTGAGCGGCGCGCCGGGATTTCTGCAGACCGAGCAGGGGCAGTCGATCCAGGATGCGCTTCTCCCCTACCAGAAGCCGAATCTCGCCTTCTTCGAGAACATCACGTTGCCCAGATATCTGGCGCGGCCGGGGGAGGGGGGCACCTACGGCACGAGCGAGGTGACGCCGCAGGGGCTGCGGGGCGTCTCGCAACCGGCTACCAGCCCCGGCATCCGCTGAACGATCACCCGGGAGACCGACGCCGTGACGATCCTCGCCCGCCGCACGTTCCTCGCCGTCGCGATCGTGTCGCTCGCCGCCTGGGCCCCGCCGGCCCGCGGGGTGGAGGCCGAGCCCGTCGCCGACGCGCCGGGGCGCTGGACCGCCGCGCGGGCCATGGAGTGGTCACGCGGCCAGCCGTGGCTCGTGGGGTGCAACTACATCCCCAGCACCGCCGTCAACGAGCTCGAGATGTGGCAGGCCGACACCTTCGACCCCGACACGATCGAGCGTGAGCTCGGCTACGCGCGCGACCTCGGGTTCACGAGCGTGCGCGTCTTTCTCCACGACCTGCTCTGGAAGCAGGACGCCGCCGGCTTCCTCGACCGCTGCGACCGCTTCCTCGAGATCGCCGATCGCCAGGGCATCCGGACGATGTTCGTGCTCTTCGACAGCTGCTGGCACCCGCTCCCCGCCCTCGGCCCTCAGCCGGCCCCGCTGCCGCACGTCCACAACTCCGGCTGGGTGCAGTCGCCTGGGGTGGAGGTGCTGCGCGACCCCGACGCCCATCCCCACCTGCGCGAGTACGTGGTCGGGGTCGTGCGGCGCTTCCGCGACGATCCGCGCGTGGTGGTGTGGGACGTGTGGAACGAGCCCGACAACTTCGACGGCGGCGCCGCGAAGCGGCCCGGCCTCGAGCCGAAGGACAAGCCCGACCTCGTCAACGCCCTGCTGCCGAAGGTCTTCGCCTGGGCCCGCGAGGCCGGGCCCACCCAGCCGCTGACGTCCGGCGTGTGGCTCGATTCCGACAACGTCCGCACGCTCAATCCCTGCAAGCGGATCCAGATCGCCAACAGCGACGTCGTCAGCTTCCACTCCTACGGCGATCCGCCGTCGCTCGAGCGCTGCCTGGTGAATCTGGCCGTCTACGGCCGGCCGCTGTTGTGCACGGAGTTCATGGCCCGGCCGAACGGCAGCGTCTTCGATCCCCACCTGGCGATGATGAAGGAGCGGGGCTGCGCGGCCTACTGCTGGGGATTCGTCAACGGAAAGTCGCAGACGATCTACCCCTGGGACTCCTGGACGCGGGCCTACGACGGTCCGCCGCCGGTGCGCTTCCACGACATCCTCGAGCCCGACGGCACCCCCTTCGACCCCGAGGAGGCCGCCTACATCCGCGGCGTGACCGGCGCGGCGGGGGCGCGGTGACAAGCGACGGGCGACGAAGCGACGCGGGGCGGGGCGGCTGGGGACGCCGCCTTCTTTCGGCGGCGGGGTTGGTGGTCGTCCTTCTGGCCGGGTCGGCGGCCGCCGGCGACCTCGTCGTGGCCTGCCGGCCCGACAACGATCTCCTCCGCGCGACGGTGGCCTCCGGAATCCCCGTGCGACGTGTCGAGACGGCACGGGCCGCGATCGACGCCGCGGCCCACGGCGACGGCGTGCTGCTGCTCGCCGAGGGCTATCCCGCCGCGACGACCCCGCTCGATCCTGCCCTGGTGGCGGCCGCCACGCGGAAGGGCCTGCGCGTGTATGTGGAGTATCCCTCGTGGCTTCCGGGGGTCGAGTTCGGCACGCCCCGGGGCACGCTCTGGGAGCGCGGCGTGGTGGCCGACGACTTCTTCGGCCCCGGACTCCCGGCGTTGAGGATCCTCGCGCTACACGGCTGCCGGTTCCTGCCGGTGGAGACGCCGGCGGCCCATCTCGTCATCGGCCGCGTGGCGGGCTTCGACACGGCGGTCTACGGGCTGCCCGCCCCGGCGCATCCCGTCCTCTTCGAGGCGCCGCAGGGAGAGGGCGACGGAGCCTGGCTCGTGGCGACGACGAAGCTGAGCGGCTTCGCCACCGGCCGCTTCGCCCCGGCCTCCGCCTGGCGCGCGGTGTGGGACCGCATCCTGGGCTTCGTGATGCCCGAGGCGGCGCTCCCCGGGCTCGTGTGGGAGCCGACGGTGCGGCCGAGCTTCACGCGCGACGAGCCCCTCCCGGCCGACGCCGAACGAAGCGCGCTGGCCCGGGGGATCGACTGGTATTTCCGCGCGGGGATGGTGGTCCATCCGTCGATGCTCGCCCGCTACGATCGCCCGGCCAACGGCCCCGTCCCCCCGGTATCCGATCCCGATCCGGCGCAGGATTGGCCCTGGGGTCACCGCGTCGCGGCCCGCCCGGCCGCCGACACCCCGCCGGGCGACGGCTCGCTCGGGGTGCTCGAGGGATTCGACGCCACGATCTTCGCCGACGGCTCGCAGCCGGTGCGCTGGTGGCGGCGCGCCGACTGTAACGGCGAGACGGCCGGCGCCATGGCGGCCGCGGCCGCGGCGCTCGGCGACGAATCCCACCGGGCCGTGGCCGGCCGGATCGGCGACTGGCTCCTCTTCCGCTCGCGGGCCTGCCTGGGAGAGCGTGCCGATCCAGGTTCCCCGGCCTTCGGCCTCATCGGCTGGAACGACACGCCGGAGTACTGCGGGCCCGGCAGCGGCGACGGGGCCGCCGTCTATTACGGCGACGACGAGGCGCGGACGATCCTCGGCATGCTGCTGGCAGGCGGGATGCTCGGCACCGACCGCTACGACGAGAGGATCCTGACGGCACTGGCCGCCAATCTGCGCCTCGCCGGACCGGCGGGCTTCCTCCCCGACCGCATCGACGGCCCGGAACTCCGGGCGGCGGGCTGGGAAGGCATCGCCGGACGGGGAACGGTGAGCCTGTCGCCGCACTACCAGGCCTTCATGTGGGCCTGCCACCTCCTCGCCTACCGGCACACCGGCTTCGCTCCCTTCCGCGACCGGGCCAGCGCCGCGATCGCGACCACCATGGAGGCCTATCCCGACCGCTGGATCTACACCACCGGCCTCCAGCAGGAGCGGGCCAAGATGCTCCTGCCCCTGGCGTGGCTCGTGCGCGTCGACGACACGCCGCGGCACCGGGCCTGGCTCGACCGCATCGCGGGCGACCTGCTCTCCACGCAGGATTCGAGCGGCGCCATCCGCGACGTCATCGCGCCCCCCGGAGGCCCCGGCTACCATCCGCCCGCCACGAACGACGCCTACGGCACCGCCGAGGCCCCCCTCATCCAATCCAACGACGACGCCGCCGCCGACCTGCTCTACACCTGCAACTTCGCCCTCCTCGCGCTCCACGAGGCCGCCGCGGCCACGGGCGAGCCGCGCTACCGCGCCGCCGAGGACGCCCTGGCCGCCTTCCTCTGCCGGGCCCAGGTCCGCAGCGTCGAGCACCCGGAGCTCGACGGCGCGTGGTTCCGCGCCTTCGATCTGGGACGGTGGGAATACTGGTCGTCGAGCACCGACGTCGGCTGGGGGCGTGGTGCGTGGAGACCGGCTGGTCGCAGAGCTGGATCACCGCGGTGCTGGCGCTCCGCGCCCTCGACACGTCGCTGTGGGAGGCGACCGGGGCATGCGGGCTCGGCCGGCGCATGGCCGCGGTGGAAGACCTGCTCGGGACGCCGCCCTCGGCCGGGGATGGGGCCGCCGATCAGGGCCCGGGCGCCGCCAGCGGGAGCCGGTAGCAGGCGGCCTCGACGGAGTTGCGCACCAGGAGCCGGTCGCCGGCCAGCGCGAGCGTGTTCCAGGTCTTGTCGGCGAGGCAGTCGAGGGTGCCGAGCTCCACCGGGCCGCCGGGGCCGGGTTCGACCAGCACCACCGGCCCTGCCTCGGTCTGCACCAGGAGCAGATCGCCGGCGAGGAGCAGTTGGCCGTGGCCGTAGCGGCCCCGCTTCCAGAGGCGCTTGCCGGTGGCCAGATCGATGGCCGCGAGGATGCCGTCGTCGAGACCGTAGACGATCTCCCCTGAGCGCACCGGCGTCGCGAACTTGCTCTTGAGATCGCGGCTCCGCCACCGCTCCGCCACCGTCCACGCGCCGTCCGCGCCGCGCGACACCCCGAGGAGGACGCTGCCGGTGCCGTAGCCGGTGGAGAGGAGCACGTCGTCGCCGGCCACGATCGGCTGGGCACAGTTGACGCGCACGTCGTTGGTCCAGGGAAACGACCAGGCGACGGCGCCGGTGGCGGGATCGTGGGCCGCGACGCCGCTGCCGTGGAAGAGGAGGATCAGCCGCGTGCCGCCGATCTCCGAGAGCATCGGCGAGGCGTAGCTTGCCCGCGTGGAGCCGGTCCGGAAGATCTCCGCGCCGGTGGCGAGGTCGTAGGCCGCCAGCGACCGACCGTCGCGGCCGCAGGGCGCGACGAAGACCCGGCCGTCGACGACCAGCGGCGAGCCGGCCATGCCGTGCGGCAGCAACTCGCCGGCGTCGGCGGGCTCACCCCCGTCGTCCCCGGTGGCGGCGCTTCCGGGCGCTGCCCCCGGGACGGTGTCGACGGTCCACACCGGCGTCCCGTCGGCGGCCAGGCAGTTGAGCCGGCCGGTCGCTCCCATCGTGATCACGCGCCCGGCGACCACCGTCGGGGTGCCACGCGGGCCGGGCCCACCGAGGCTCGAGTCGAAGCGGACGGGGTCGGCGTGGATCCAGCGCTCGCCGCCGGTGGCGAGGTCGTAGCACACCACCGCCTCGCGGTCGCCGCGCTGCTCCTGCGTGATCGCGGCGTCGCCGACCACGGCGAAGCCGCCCCAGCCGGGGCCGACGTCGCGGCGCCACTGCTGCTGGGGGGCCCGGGCCTGCCAATCGCGCGCGAGCGCCGGTCCGGCCAGCCGGCCGTCGCGGTCCGGGCCGAGGTAGGCGGCGAAATCGTCGGGGCCCGGCTCGAGCACCGCGGGGCCGGCGTCGCCCCCGGAGACCTCCGCCGGCAGCGCTGCCGGCGCCGCGGCGCGGCGCCATCCGAACACCACCTGCGCGTCGCCGGAGAGGCCGTCCACGCGCACGAGTGCCAGGAAGGCGGCGAGCGCTCCGGCGAACGCCGCGAGCACGCCGACCCGGGCGGGCCAGGCGAGGGGCCAGAGGCACACCGTCGCCAGTCCCGCTGGAAGGAGGCTCCCGGCCATGTAGAGCAGGGCGGCCGGCCACCGCACCGGCGTGTCGGCGACGCGGAGGACGACGATCGCCGCGCCCACGGCCGCGACGAGGACGAGCGCCGCGCCCGCCAGCACCCCGCGCCAGGGCCCGAGCCGCGGCCGCGACGCGACGGCGAAGGATGCTGCGACGAGGGCCGCGAGCACGCCCGCGAGCATCCTCATGGCGCCGGCATCGGGCCGGCCCACGAGCATCCCTGTGATCAACGCGTATCCCCAGGGATAGGCGAGCCCGGCGGCGAGCAGGGGGGGGAGAGCCGCGAGGATCCACTCCCAGGCGTGCGGGCGGAGCGGAGCCGGGTCGTGGGAGTCGGCCATGGGATGACCTCGCTCGGGAGCGGAGCGGCGGGGAGCCATCGGGCCTCGAGGCTGCGCAGCCGGGGAGCGAATGTACGGCGGACGGCGGAATCCCACCACCGGCCTCGTGGGCATGTCGAAAGGATGCCGGCCGGCTACCATTCGGGAACCCGAGGAGACCATCGATGCCCGACCGCCCCTCCGCCCCCGACCTCGCCTCGCGCCGCTGCCAGCCCTGCGAGGCGGGGGCCACGCCGCTCGCGCCCGATGCCGTGGCGGCGCTGGTCGCGGCGCTGCCGGCCTGGCGGCTGTCAGGCGACGGCACGCGCATCCGCCGCGACCTCGAGTTTTCCGACTTCCGCGCGGCGGTGAAATTCGTCAACAACGTCGCGGCCCTCGCCGAGCGCGAGGGACACCACCCGGAGTTCCACGTCGAGCGCTACCGGCGGGTGTGGATCGAACTCACGACCTTCGCCATCGGCGCGCTGTCAGAGAACGACTTCATCGTGGCGGCCAAGATCGACGTCATCGCGCCCCCCGCGGCGTCCTGAGTCGGCCGGCGTGCCCGCGGCCGTGCCCCCCGGACGGGGCGGGGCACGGCGCCGCCCCGCCCCGCGCATCCCCACGCGGCGAATCCGGGGAGGGCGTGACGCCCGCGCCCATCGCTTGCGGCGCCCCCTCCCGAGGGACACAATTCCGGCGTCGTGGAGCGGCCCCCGCCCCTACAAGGGGCGCCGCCCACGGACGGCGATCCTCCGGTACGCCCCCCCCGCGGGAGACCACCCCCATGCCCCTCCACCGCTTCCCCAAGGTCCGTCGCCCCCTTCGTCGCGGCCGGAAGCCCGCGCCCCCGGCGCTGTCGCTCGTGGAGCTCCTCGAGGCCCGTCTGGCGATGGCGTCGAGCGACAGCTTCGCGATCGC
>CAISKG010000287.1 GCA_903885855.1 uncultured Planctomycetaceae bacterium | reverse complement strand
CCGGCGGGATCCCGAGGGCCCGGCAGACCTCCGCCGAGCCCCCCTCCACCAGCAGCCGCCGACCGACCGCCGGGGGGCAGTGCCGCGCGCGGGCCACGTGCCGCTGGCCGCGGCCGGCGCCGGTCGGGATCCGGGCGCAGACCGCCTCGATGAGCCGGCGGCGCAGCGGCTTCTCCACGATCGCCCCCCTCCGGGAGATCGAGCTGCAGGAGGCTCATCGAGCACTTGATGTCGACCCCGACCGGCCCGGGATAGATGTGCGTCGGGGAGACGAGCACGCACCCCACGGGGGCGCCGTAGCCGCAGTGGCCGTCGGGATTGAGCACGAGGTCGGTGACCCCCGGCGCCAGCCGGGAGTTCACCGCCTGACGCAGGCAGGTCTCGTCGAAGGTCGCGCGGATCGCCTCGGTGCCGATCACCGTCACCGGGCTCGTCGTGCCCGTGGGCAGGATGGCGGTGGCCTCGCCGGTGGGGATCAGCGCGTGCATGGCGTCAGAGCCTGCCCTCGAGCCCGAGCTCGTGGAAGTAGTGCCCCACCTTCTCCTGGTTGGCCAGCAGCCAGTCGATCGTCGGCTCCCCGGCCATGGCCTTGTGGATCGCCTTGGCGGTGGCGGCGCGGTGGGTCTCGAAGAGGATGCGATGGTCGATGGCCACCGCCTCGTCGCCGGCCGCGGGATCGAGCCACACCGCCACGATGATCCCGATCTCGTCCACGGCGTCGCGCGGGATGTCGCCGGCGCGCACCGCGTCGAGCACGCCGTTGGCGACGGCCGCCTGGACGGTGCCCATGAGGACGTTGGTGTAGCGGGCGTTGGGGGCGGTGTACTTGCTCACCATGAGCGTCGCCGGGCGCACCTGGACGTCGCTGTTGAGGATCGCCCACACGCGCGAGTGCCCCTTCACCTGGTCGCCGATGAGGTTGGCGATGGCGTGGCCGACGGGGCCGTCGAGCTCGCCGATCACCACCTCCGGCTCCGCCGCGCTCCAGGCCTCGTCGGCCTCGACGAGCGCCTCCCCGGTCTTCATCACGATCCGTTGCCGCGCCATGGCCGTCTCTCCGCTGCCCTCCCGGTCATCCGCGCCGGGGATTCCCGCCGCGGGGGCATTGTCGCGGCCGGGGGGGCAACCGCCAAGCAGGCCGGCCCCGCGGCAGCACCGCTCACTCCGGCAGGCGGGCCACGATCCGCAGCGGGCCGCCGCTGCCGCCGGCGATCTTCATCGGCAGCGCCACCAGGAACGCCCCCGTGGCGGGAAGGAGGGCGAGATCGGCGACATTCTCGAACACGGGGATGTTGGCCGCGCACAGCGCGCGGTGGGCCTCGAAGTGGGTGGAGGGGCCGTGATCGATGCTCGCGGTGTCGATCCCCACCGCCCGCACCCGGCGCTGCTCCGCGAGCCACTTCGCCGCCTCGGGGGCGAGCCCGGGGAAGCGCAACAGCGCTACCCCCTCCGCCCCGCGCACGTCGGTGCCGAGGTAGGCGCGGCGGTCGGGCCAGCGTGCCGACCAACCGGTGCGCACGAGGACGATGACGTCGACGAGCTGCCGGCGCTGCGCCGTCTCCCAGGCCATCAGGTCGTCGACGGTCACCAGGTAGCAGGGGTCGGCCTCGGCGCGGGCGGCGACGTCGATGACCGCGGCCTCGCCGACGAATCGCTCCACCGGGATCGCGTCGGTGGTCTGGCCGGTGGCCGAGAAGTGGCGCGGCGCGTCGAGGTGGGTGCCGCCGTGCTCGGCCGTGGCGAAGCGGTTGGCGGCGTAGTAGTAGCCCTTGGCGTTGACGCCGTTGGCCCCGGCCTGGAACGCGAAGCCGGTCTCGGTGGGCCAGAAAATGGTGTCGGCGTCGAAGGGGTGCGTGAGATCCACCCAGCGCTCGGCGGCGGCGCCGCGCCCGGCCGCGAGGAGACCGAGGGCCACGGCCACCCCGAGGCACGTCCGACGCCGCATGGCCACGCTCCCCGACACCGCCCGCTCCGATCCCTGCGCGACGCCCCCGGCCTTCACGACGACGACCCGTCGCCGGGCACCACGAGCCCCGGCTCCGGCGGCGGGGGCGTCTTCCCGGCCGGCTCTCCCCCCGCGGCGGCGCCCGGGGCACCCTGGCCGTCGCCCTGCTCGGGCACCCGCACCAGGAGCATCTGCTCGACGCCGGCGCCGGCCTTGCCGCCGCCTCCCTCGCCCGCCCCCTTGGCGGCCGCCGCGTCGCGGTGCACGAGGACGGTCGTCTGCTGCTGGGTGAGGTTCACCAGCCCCGTCTCGTAGACCGGCGTCTTCTTGTCGCCGATCGTCCAGGCGGCGCGCTGCGTCTGCTTGTCGACCTTGCCGGTGATGTTCTGCTGCGTGTCGGAGACGGCGTCGTAGTAGGTGCCGCGGAGGATCCCGGCCTGGTCGATCGCCAGGCTGACGAACGTGCTCGGACTCGATTCCTCCTCGCGCACCAGCGCGAAGATCCCCAGCGGCCGCCACTGGTCGTCGGCGGCGATCTTCGTGTCGGCCCCCCCCTGGGCGGCCAGCTGCGAAGCCTGCTGGGCGTATTCGTCGGCCGACGCGACACGCTCCCCTTGCACGTAGACGCCGTCGTCCTGGTAGCAGATCGTGCTGCCGTAGTTGTAGGTCACCGGCGCCTGGCCGTAGCCCCCCCACGAGCACAGCGGCGCGTAGCCGATGCCGCCGCCCCAGCCGAGGCCCCCCCAGCCGGCGAGCATGCCGACGCCGAGGCCGACACCGAAGCCCCCCCACCACGCCCCGGGCCACCAGGCGTTGAAGTGGTTGCCGTACCAGCCGCGGCCGCCGTACCAGCCGCCGGCGTAGAAGTTGTTGCGGACGATGTTCCCGCGGTTGTTGAGGGCGTTGATCGAGTAGGGGCGGATGCCGCGCCCCGCGGCGCCGTCGAGGCCGCCGCGGCCGATGTCGGCGAGGCGATCGCGCTGGGCCCGCGACAGGCTCCCCTCGCCGGCGAAATGGCCCGGCCCGGGATCCCGTCCGGCGCCGTCGCGGCCGAGGGCGTCACGCCCCGCGCCGTCACAGATTCGGAAGAGCGTCGTGTAGGGAAAGAGTGTTAAGATTAGTGGTG
>CAISKG010000286.1 GCA_903885855.1 uncultured Planctomycetaceae bacterium | reverse complement strand
CGGCGGCAGCGCCGGCGCCGGCGACCCGAAGGTGAACATCGACCGCTCCACGTTCGTCGACATCGGCGGCTCGGCGGTGGTGGTCGAGGACATCTACAACGAGGGGCGCGTCCGCGTCACCAACTCCGCGATCGACGGCACGACGGCCGCCGGCGTGACGGTCATCAACGGCCAGGCGTACGTGGCGGACACCAGTTTCGCCAACACCGGCACCGCGGGCGTCGACGCCACCGCCGGCCTCGCGCCCGGCGTGTTTGGGACGCAATCCACGGTCCAGGTGGTCAACTCCACCTTCAGCGACGTGCCGATCGGTGTCCGTGCCCAGGCGACCGAGGGGGGCACGATGAACGTGACCATCAACCAGAACGAGATCCGCACCACCGGCGGCAACGGCATCATCCTCTCGGTGGCCGACGCGGCGGGATCGGTGGTGAACGCCAGCGTGGTGGGCAACCGCGTCTCCGGGGCGGCGACGGTCCTCTCCGGGACGGTGCCGCAGGCCAACGGCAACATCCTCCTCGACTCGGTCGGCTGGTCGATCAATTGGGACGTCGATCCCCCGGTCAAGATCCCCGGCCAGGGCATCCTCAACATCCGCGCCGCCAACGAGGCCAACCTCCGCGGCCTGAACTTCAACTCGAGCGTCGAGAGCATGCCGGCCCTCGTCAACGGCGACGCGTCGGTCCTGCCGCCGCCGCCGTTCTACGATCCGGCCCTGTTCGTCCCGCTGCCGCCGAACTGACCGCCCGCTCGGGGCGGCCCCGCGATCACACCGGGTGGGCGGCCGGCGAAAGCCGGTCGCCCACCGCCACGTCGCCACCGAGCCCGTCGCCGACCGTCGTCGCCCCCAGGCGGAAGAGGCCGTCCCAGGCGGCGGGGTCGACGTCGCGGCGCATGCGGCGGCGGCGCCACGCCTCGAAGATCTCGCGGAATCCCTCGCGCTCGAGCCCGCTCACCGGGTCGCGGGCCGCCTCGGCGTCCAGGGGCCGGACGGCGACGGCCGCGTAGCGGGCCGTGCCCACCAGGAAGGCCAGCGGCACGGGCGGCGGCCGCTCGCCCCACGGATCGGCCGCGAGCCCGGCGACGGCGGCGAGGCCCGGGAGGGGCAGCGCCGATGCGGGGGCGACGAGGGAGTCCTCCCAGAAGGCGTCGCAGCCCTCGATCTCCAGCCCGATCATGAGCCGGCGGCGCACGTCGTCGAGATCGAGGCCGAACCACTCCGCCACCCGCTCGAGCGACGCCGTCGCGGCCACGGTCGGGCCCGGGGCGTCGGCGTCG
This sequence comes from uncultured Planctomycetaceae bacterium, assembly GCA_903885855.1. Classification (GTDB taxonomy): domain Bacteria; phylum Planctomycetota; class Planctomycetia; order Pirellulales; family UBA1268; genus QWOP01. The sequence continues at coordinate 7,804 of CAISKG010000286.1, read as the reverse complement.
TCGGGAAAGCCGCCGCCCGGCCGCTCCTCGAGAAACACCTGCCGGCCGAGCACCTCCGACAACCACGGGCAGGGGCCGTCCGGCCCGGGCAGGAGCGGGAACGAGGCCGCCGCCGGCCCGCGCCCGGCCCAGGGGCGCAGCGTGAGCCCCACCTCCCGCGCCGCCAGATCGAACGTGGACCGCACCCGGCCCAGCGGGGCGCTGCGACCGTCGACGCAGCCCCCCTCGGCGTCGACCAGACGCCAGCGACGGTCGTGGTCGAGCGCGCCGCTGGCGAGCACCCGGGCGGCGGAAACCGCCACGCCATCGAGGCCGCGCACGGGGCGGAGCGTGATCCGAGCCACGTGGGGCATGGCCGTCCCTCGCGCCCGCGTCCGCGGGCCGCGGTTCACATGCGGAAGTTGAACGTCTGCCAGAGCAGTCGCGCGAGCCAGCTGCCGACCGTCCGCTGCCCGACCCGGATCCGCGCCGTGCCCCGCATCCCGGGGGTGAAGACGTCGTCGGGATCGTCGATGGCCATCAGCGCCTCGTAGCTGGTGGAGATCGGGCTCTCCCTGCCCGACTCGTCGGTGCGCGTGGGCACCTGGCCGCCGGCCTTCACGCTCAAGCGCTCCGAGCCCGCCTCGAGCCGGGCCTCGGCGATCTCGGCGACCGAGCCCCGGAAGGTGTGCCAGGGAAGGGCGTCGAGCTTGAGCTCCACCGACTGCCCCTGCGACACGAATTCCATCTCCGACTGGTCGACGATCATCACCGCCTCGTAGGCCCCGCCGTCGCCGACGTGGCAGAAGACCGTCCCCTCGGCGAGCACCGCCCCGAGGTTCTGCGGGTCGAGCACGTGCCCGCTCCACATCGGCAGCCGGGCGGTGTCATCGGGGTTGCCACGGACGGCGGCGGCCGGCAGCACCACGCCGCCGCGCGGCGCGCGGAGGACGAGATCGTCGCGGTCCTTGCGCCGTCGCACCAGCTGCTCCTCGAGGCTCTTGAGCGACTCCTCCACCGTGCCGATCTCCAGGCTCGCCGCCGGATCGGTGTAGCGCTCCCGCTCCAGGCTCGCCAGCCGCGAGCGCGACTGGGCCGCCTTCCCCTCGAGATCGGCGATGGCCAGGTCGAGGTCGAGGCTCGACAGCCGGCCGATTTCGGCCCCCTCCTCCACCGTCTCGCCCGGCTTCACCGCCACGCTCTCCAGCCGGCCCGGCACGGAGACGTACACCGTTTCCTCGCCCCGGGGCCGCAGCTCGGCCGGGCACCACACGCGCTGCGGCAACGGAATCAGGGCCACGGCGCCCACCAGGGCCACCAGCGCCACCGCCGTGCCCACGACATTGCGCACTTTCACTTCCTCGCGCCTCCCGGGAACGTTGAGAAACCGGATGATCGACTGCGTGGGCCTCACCACCAGGCCCCACAGTGCCCCCATCGCCAGCAGCTGGCCGAGCACCTCGAGGCGGTACGGTTTGAAGACGCTCCACACGAAGAGGAAGATCGACGCCGTCACCATCCAGGAATAGACGCTCGAGGCCACCGCGTAGAGGGCGAACAACCCGCGGTTCCTCGAGGGGAGGAAGGGATCCTCCGGCTGCTCGATGCCCAGGCACCACTTCGAGGTGATGCGGCCGAGGATGGTGCTCGCCTTCTGCCGAAGATTCGGGATCTCGAGGAGGTCGGACAGGATGTAGTAGCCGTCGTAGCGCATCAACGGATTGGCGTTGAAGAGGATCGTGGACACGCTGGAGACGAACATCACGTCCAGGCACAACTGGTTGAAGACGCCCGCGTGCGTGTTCCACCACAGGAACGTGGCCAGCGACGCGAGAATCAGCTCCACGTACATTCCCGCCGCCCCGATCGCGGCCCGCTGCCATTTGCTCGGCAGCATCCAGCTGTCGGAGACGTCGCAGTAGAGGCAGGGGGTGAAGACGAGGAGCATCATCCCCATCTCGTGGCACTCGCCGCCGAAGTGCTTGCACGAGAGCCCGTGGCCGAATTCGTGGATGATCTTCGTCACGCCGAGGGCCACCGCCAGCCACACCCAGTTGCCGGACGCGAAGAACTGGTTGAACTCGGGGAGTTTGGCGCGGAAGTCGTCGAAGTTGACCAGCACGAGCAAAAGCGCGCTGGCCACCAGCACCGACACGCCCACCATGGCCGGCACGCTGAACAGCCACCCCAGCCAGGGATCGAGCCGGTGGAGGACGCGGTCGGGATCGATGCCGCGGAAGCGCAGGGCCATGATGTTCGAGAGCCACGCCATCCATTGCTTCCACACCCGCTGCCGGCGCCGCTCGTAGAGCTGCGGCCCCTGCCCGGGGCGGTCGCCGATCACCAGGCCGCTGCGGTGCAGCGTGGCCACGAACCGCGCCAACTCCTCCAGCGTGATGCGACGCGGGGGAAAACGCTCCTCGAACCGGGTCTTGAGCGTCTCCAGGCTCACCTGCCCGTCGAGCATGTCGAGGAGCGCGTATTCCTCGGGGCGGAAGCGGAAGTAGGCCAGCGAGATCGGGTCCTTCACGACCCACCACGTCTGCCCCTGGTACGACTGCCGGGTGGCCACGAGGTCGCCGCGGCGGCGCAGCCCGACCGGGCGCGTGGTGCTCGAACGGAAGGCGTCGGCGGCGGTCGACATCGCGATTCCCCGGGGACGCCCCCGCTCTTACCGCGTCACCGGCGGCAGCGCCGGCCGGCCGGAATGGATCGTCATCGTCGCCGACTGCCCGGCGCGCAGGAGCCACTGGCCCGAGGCGTCGACGCGACGGTTCTCGACCTCGGCCCACACCTTGTAATCGCCGCCGGAATCGACCAGCGGGTTGGTGAACACGATCCGCCCCTCGAAGGTCTCGGTGCGGTCGTTGGCGAACAGCGCCGTCACGGTCACGGGGCGGTCGCGGATGCTCTCGGGATCCCACTGCGAGGAATCGACCATCCCCTCGACGCGCAGCCGGTCGGTGCGCACCACGCGGGCCAGGGGATCGCCGGGCTGCATCCATTCCCCCTCGTGCGGGAACACCTGCACGACCGTGCCGTCGATGGGGGCCTTGACCTCGCGCCGCTCGATGGCCTTGTCCGCGGCCTCCACCTCCACCGCCTTGGCGTCGGCCCCCAGCGCCGACATGTGGCGCTCGAGCTCGGCCTGCTCGATCTGCAACTCGGCCTTGCGCTCGTTGAGCTCGAGGCGGTCGAGCTCGACGCGCGTCACGCTGCCCTCGAGCTTCTCGTTGGCCTGCTGGGCCTTCTCGAATTCCGCCGCCGCGACGCGCTCGGAGGCCACCGAGAAGCGCACGTCGACGTCGCTCGACGCCTTGGCGAGGGCCTGATCGTGCTCGGCCTGCGCCTTGCGGCGCTCGAAACGCGCCTGGCTGTCGTCGATGCGGGCGATCGTCTGGCCCGCGGTGACGGCATCCCCCTCGCGGACGGTGAGCTCCGTGAGCACCCCCGCCTCCCGGGCGGGCACCTTGGCCTCCGTGAGGAGCGACACCAGGCAGCGCGTCAGCACCGGCTCGGCGCCCCCCTGCGCCCGGGCCGGGGCCTGCGCCCGGGCCGGGGCCTGCGCCAGGCCGCCGGGAAGCGCCGCCACCACCAGGGCCACGAGGGCTACGGGCGCCGCGACCAGCGGCGACGGTCGGGGCGGGATCGGGGCACGTGACATCGGTCGGACCTCCGTGGAACTGGCCGCCGTCACCACAGCCGGAAGAGGATCTGCGAGCGGATGAAGGCGATGACGTCGTGGAACCACACGTAGCCGAGGGGGCGCTTGCCGCAGGCGATCCGCGCGGTGACGGTCGCGCCGGCGCCGAGCTCCTCCTCCTGGTGAAGCGTGTGGTCGATGGTGATCCGCACCAGGACGGTGTTGCCGGATTCCCCGCGCACCTCGGCCTGCTCGTGGATCTCGCGGACGACGCCGCGGTGGCGGGTACCGGGATCGGTCGCCAGGACGTAATCCACCGTGACGTCACGCCCCGTCTCCCGGGCATCGGCGACGGCGCGGTTGACGTGGCCGAGACGGTCGTCGGGCATGTGGATCTCGAGCTCCCAGGGGCCGGTCTTGTCGGCCACCGAGAGGAGCACCTGCCCCTTCTCCACCGGGCGCAGGAGGAGACGGTCACGGACCTGCCAGGTGGCGATCACGCCGTCGATGGGGCTGCGGACGTCGAGATACGCCTTCTTCATGAGTTGCAGCTTGTGCTGCTCCTCGAGGCTCTCGATCTCGCGCTTGAGCTGCGCCACCCGGCCCGCCATCCGCGTCCGTTCGTCGGCGGAGATCTTGTTGTCTTCCAGCAGCGCCCGCTGGGTGGCGGTGAGCTGCTCCTCGCTGGCGGCCATCCGTCCGAGGACGTCGGTGATGGCGACGTCGAGGTCGGTGTTGCGGAGACGCAGCAGCGGCTGCCCCGTCGTGACGCCGCTGCCGTGCTCGATCCCGGCCGGGATCGACTCCACCACCCCCTCGATGCCGGCGAACACGTCGCGCCGCTTCACCGGCTCGAGCGTGCCCTTCCCCTCCAGGCGCAATTCGGCCGGCACGAGCACCAGTGCCGCGACCGCCGAGAGCGCCGCGACGGCCGCCAGCACCGTGCGCGGCAGATTCCGCGCCGTCGTCAGGACGCGCGACTTCCCCAGCAGATCCAGGACGCGGAACAACGGCAGCCCGGTGTGATCGAGGGCGTTGGAGAGGGCCACCCGGCCATGGTCGGAGACCAGCTCCACGCGCGAACGCTTGCCGCCGTCGAAGGTGGACGAGGAGAACCACTCCGCCACGAGCACGCCGACCGGCTCCTCGTCGGCGTCGAGGGCCGCCTCGGCCTTCGCCACCGCCACCGCGTCGACGCCCCCCGGCTTCACCACCGGCGTCGGCTTCGGGCGGGCCAGCGGGATGACCGCCAGCGCCGTGGCGTGCGACTCGTCGATGTAATGCTCGAGCTCCTCCTCGATCTGGGGAGGGAGTTCGCGCCCCGGATCGGGGTGCCACAACGGCTCCCGCGCCCGGGCCACGACGCGGGCCAGGGCCTCGATGGCCTGCACGATCGTCGCCCGCCGCTCGACCGACTCCTGCCCGCTGACCGCCTCCAGCCGCAGGCGCCGCCGGCGCCGCACGAGTACGCTCACCCGGTCGCAGCCCACGATCCGCCGGGCCTCGTTGGCCAGCACGAACGCCGTGGCCACCGGATCGAGCGATTCATGGACGGCGCGGCTGAAGCGATCGACCTGCGTGAGCGTGGCGGCCTGGGCGTCGATCGACTTGGTCTGCCGCCTCGCGAGGTACGTGCCCGCCGCGACGCCGACCTGCGAGAGAAAAGCCAGGAAGCCGCTCTCCACCTCGGGCGGGTGCGGATGATGGAGAACCTCGAGCAGGCCGGCACGCTGGCCGTTGCGGTCGATCGGGGCCGCCACCACCAGCAGGTCGGTGGGGTTGTCGGCCACCGGCTTGCCGTCGGGACCGGCCAACTGCGCCCGCGCGGGGATGAGCATCCCCTCGGTGCCGCCCAGGAGCGACTGCACGAGTCGCCCGTGCGCCTCCTGGGTCTCCGGGCTCGCCGTCAGGCCGGTGGCCGGCACCCCGGCGTGGCAGATCGGCTCGCAGCGGCCGCCGTCCCCCACCAGCCACACCAGCCCCGCCACCGCACCCATCGCCTCCATGACGCGGTCGAGCACGCCACGGAAGAAGTCGGCCTCCGACAGGTCGGAGCGCGCCAACTGGTCGATTTCCCCGACGATCGCGCGGATCTGCTTCCGGGCATCGTCGACGGCGCGGGGATCAACGGTACTCATCGGGATGGCTCACCGGTGGACGCCGCCGGCAGGGCCCGGGCGACGCCGCCGGCCGGAACAGGGCCGGCGGCGCACCCGGCGAAAAACGTCTCCGACGGCTCCCGTACGCGGGACACCGCCCTTTGGGTCTGCGGAAATCAGGCCTTGCCGCCCGGCGGCTGGATCACGCGGCGCTGGACGTCGGTCTCGAGCACGCCGAAGGCCTGCTCGTGGCGGGCGACGGCCATCTGCAACGCGTAGGCCAAACGCTTGGCGGTGAAGAAATTGACGATGATCCGCTGCGTCAGCTGGATCGTCTCGGGCGACGGGCCGGTGACCTGCTTGTTGAGCCCGAAGTCGACGATCAACTCCTCGGGCGTCCCCGTCACGCGGCAGAAGTTCGCGTAGGTGGCGACAATGTGGGACTCGTCGACGGGAACCTGCACGGGCTCCTGCGAGGGACGCTGGGGGGCGGATTCGGACATGGACTCAACTCCTGGGACGGTGGATCGACGGGAACGGGGCCGGAAGCCCGGGCCGCCAGCGAAGCGCCCAGGCTCTCCCCCCCATAGGGGACTTCAGAGTCTACCGTGCTGCGGGGCGTTCCGCGAGACACCGGGGCTTTTCCCGGCCCCATCCGTGCCGATCCAGCCAGCCTTCGTCGGCGAAGCGCCGGAACAGCGCGCCCAGCGCCCGCCGGGCGTCACGCTGCCAAGCCCCGTCCGCCGGCGTCGCGGCGGGTTGCATGCCACGGAAACCCAGGCGGCAGGGCCAGCCCCGGTCGGCGGCGAGCTGATCGAAGCGTTCGGCGATCCGTAGCGCCCACGCCGCGCCGACCGTGTCGCGAAGCGCCATCCACGCCGGATCCACCGCTGCCGCGAAGGTCGCCTCGGCGGGCACCCGACGGCGTCGCCGGCGCGCAAGCCCCCCCAGCGCCGCCCCGGCGGTGACGAGCCACCCGCCCACCGCGTCCAGGCAGGCGGCGCGCAGGGCCGCCGGCGCGGCACCGGGAGGGAAGGCGGCCTCCGTGTCGACCCCCGGCAGGAAGCCGCGGGCCATGAGGAGCACCCCGAGGGCCACGAGCGTGGCGGCGGGGCCGAGGCCGGTGGCGACGTGATTGAGCCAGCCGACGAGCACCACCACGGCCACGAGCAGCCGCCCGAGCAGATGCAGGTCGGGCACGCTGCCCGGTCGGACGAGCGACATGGCCGCGGCGGGGAGGAACAGCACGAGGCCGAAGGCGGCCACGATGAACTGCCACACGCCGTGTTGCGGGCGCTTGGCACCGAGGATCGACAGCGCCGGGGCGATCGCCAGCAGGGTCGTCGCCAACCGAACCGCGGCCGCGGCCGGGGGCTGTGATACAAGGCCGGCGGCACGGAGGCCCACATCGAGCGTGAAGGCGATGCCCGCGGCCATGCCCCACAGCGCCGCCGGAACCGCCGTGGATCCGCGCGCACCCCGCGCCGCGGCCAGCGCCGCCAGCGTGACCAGCGTCCCGCCCGCGGCGGCCGACCACCAGACCGTCTCGGGCTGCAGCGCCATGGATATCGCACGAATCTCCCGCGTCACCGCCACAGACTACCAGCCGCACCGCCGGCCCACCGCGACCGCACCCGCCGGGCGCCTCCCACCGCCCCCGGCGGACGCGCCGGCCGCAGCGTCGGCAGAGTCGGCCGAGGCGGTGGTGACGGTGGTGCGGGTGGTGTCGAAGGAGAGGCGCCCCCCGGGAAACGGGGAGCCCGCCCCGGGCCGCGGTCGAAACCGCATTGGGGCGGCGCCCGGGGGCGCACGACCCCTGCCGGCGTCATCACCGGCGTCACCCCACCTGCAAGGAATCCCTCCATGCCCGGATACCGGGGTCGCGCGATCGTCGCCGCAGGCATCCTCTCCCTCGGCGTGGCCCTGCCCGCCGGGGCGATCGAGATGTTCACCTATTTCGGTGACGGCAGCCGGATCGGATTGCCGAGCCTCGAGGTGCCGATCCAGGCCTATCCGGGCATTCCCCTGCGGTCCGACCGGATCCGGGCCCGGATGCGCGCCTCGCAGGCCCGGCGGGCCAGCG
>CAISKG010000285.1 GCA_903885855.1 uncultured Planctomycetaceae bacterium | reverse complement strand
GCGCTTCCGCAGACGGCGGGAGCGGCGAGTGCAGGCGCGGTCGCCCCGGCGGATGACGCCTTGGCCACGAGCCGATCGATCGTCGACGATCCCCGTCGGACGGACCGGGTTTCGCACCTGCCGGCGACTCTTTCGTGCCACCATCCCCCCGGTCCGGCGGCGGCGTGCTTCGGCGCTGCGGCCCGCGCGGTCGGCCGCCGGGGGGGCCGTGGTAGACTCGGCGACTCGGGTCGATCCGCGGGGGAGCGCTTCGTGACGGGGCACGTGATGCGGCAGTCCGGCGGTCGTCTCCTGATCCTCGCACTGGCGTCTGCGGGCCTGGCATGGCTCGCGTGCGCCGCCGGCGCGGCTGATCCGGTTCAGGCGCCCACCGCGCCCGCCTGGGACCGGGACGTGCGGCCGATCCTCAAGGCCCATTGCACCCACTGCCACGGCGAGGAGGAGCCGATCGAGGCGGGGGTCGATCTCCGCCTCCATCGCTTTCTCCTCGGCGAGGCGGCCGGCTACGGCCCGATCGTCGTCCCGGGCGACACCGCCGCCGGCGAACTGCTCCGCGTCATCCGCTCCGGCGAGATGCCGAAGGGGGGCAAGCAGGTGTCGGCCGACGAGCTCGCGGTGCTCGAGGCCTGGGTGGCGGCCGGCGCGCCGGGGGGCGCGGCCGAGCCCGAGTCGCTCCCCCCCGGCCCCTGGATTTCGGCCGAGGACCGGGAATGGTGGAGCTTCCGGCCGGTCGTGAAACCCGAGCCGCCGGGCGTGCGCGACGCCGCGCGGGTGCGGTCGCCGATCGACGCCTTCGTGATCCACGCGCTCGAGGCCCGCGGGCTGGCCCTGGCCCCCGAGGCCGATCGGGCCACGCTCCTGCGCCGCGTGACCCTCGATCTCACCGGCCTCCTGCCCACGCCCGAGGAGCTCGACGCCTTCCTCGCCGACGGCTCCGGCGACGCCTGGGAGAAGGTGGTCGAGCGGCTCCTGGCGAGCCCCGCCTACGGCGAGCGGCAGGCCCGCGCCTGGCTCGACGTCGCGGGCTACGCCGACTCCGCCGGCTTCTCCGAGGCCGACGCGCTCCGCCCCTGGGCCTGGCGCTACCGCGACCGGGTGGTGCGGGCGATGAACGACGACCTCCCCTGGGACACCTTCCTGCAGCAGCAGCTCGCCGGCGACGAGCTCGCGGGGGTCACGCAGGATTCCGCCGCGGAGGCGACGGCCGATCCCGCGCGGCGCGAGGCGCTGGAGTCGACGGCGTTCCTCCACCTCGCGCCCGACGGCACCGGCGACGCCGTCCCCGACCAGAATCTGGCCCGCAACCAGGCCATCGCCGACCAGATCCAGGTGACCACGTCGGCGATCCTCGGGCTCTCGGTGGCCTGTGCGCAGTGCCACGACCACCGCCACGACCCCATCCCGCAGGCCGATTACTACCGCCTCCGCGCCATCTTCGATCCCCTGTGGGATTGGCAGCAATGGCGGGCGCCGGCCGCGCGGCTGGTGTCGATGTACACGCCCGAGGAGCGCGCGAAGGCCGCCGAGATCGAGCAACGCGCGGGATCGATCGACGACGAGGCGCGGGCCATGCGGCAGCGCTTCCTCGACGAGATCTTCGAGAAGGAGATCGTCAAGCTCCCGGAGGAGGTGCGGGGCGCCTACCGCGAGGCCCGGAGCACGCCCGAGGAGAAGCGGAGCGACGAGCAGAAGGCGCTGATCCGGAAGTATCCGGCGGCGCTGGCCACCTACTCGCTCGACCTCTACGACCCGGCGAAGGAGAAGCTCGTCGGCGAGAAGCACGCCGAGGCGACGGCCCTCCGCGCCACGAAGCCCCCCGAGGGATTCCTCATGGCGGCGACGGAGGTGAAGGGACGCGTGCCCGAGACGCGGCTCTTCCACCGGGGCGACCACGACCAGCCGCGGCAGGCACTCGGCCCGGGCGAGCTCTCCGTCCTCGCCGGCCCCGGCATCGAGCCCTTCGTGGCGGCCGAGGTCGGCTCGGGATCGAGCGGCCGGCGCCTGGCCTGGGCGCGCTGGCTGACCAGCGGCCGCCATCCGCTCGTGGCACGCGTGCTGGTCAACCGCTGCTGGCTCGGTCACTTCGGCCGCGGCATCGTGGGCACGCCCGGCGACTTCGGCCGGCTGGGGGAGAGGCCGACGCACCCGGAGCTGCTCGATTGGATGGCGGCGACGTTCGTGGAAGGGGGCTGGCGGCTCAAGAGCCTGCACCGCGCGATCGTCACGAGCTCCGTCTACCGGCAGGCCAGCCGCAACGACGCGGCGCGCGCCGTCGATCCCGACACCCGGCTCCTGGGCCGCTTCGCGCCGCGCCGTCTCGATGCCGAGAGCCTCCGCGACGCCTGCATCCAGGCCTCGGGAAGGCTCGTCGCCGGCGGTGGCGGGCCGCCGGTGGGGATCGCCAAGGACCCGGTGGGGAGGATCGTGGTGGGGCGCGAGGAGAAGGACGCCAACGGCGACGTCGTCCGCGTGGTGAGCCACGGCGCCGACGACTTCCGCCGCTCCCTCTACCTGCAGGTGCGGCGGAGCGAGCCGGTGACGGTGCTCGAGACCTTCGACCAGCCGGAGATGAAGCCCAACTGCGACCGGCGCCGCTCGACCACCGTCGCCACGCAGGCGCTGCTGATGCTCAACGACCCCTTCGTCATCGACACCGCCCGGGCCCTCGCCGAGCGGCTGCGCCGCGAGGCCCCCGGCGACCTGCGCGCCCAGGTGGCCCGGGCCTGGCGGATCCTCTTCGCCGCCGCGCCCTCCGAGCGCGACGTCGAGCTGGCGCTCGTGCACGTCGCCGAGCAGGGGGAAGCGCTGCGCCCGCGGCTCCCCGCGCCCGCGGCGACGGAGGGGCAGCCCCCGCCGCCCCCGCCCGACGCCGCGCTCGAGGCCCTGGCCAGCTACTGCCAGGTGCTGCTCGCCTCGAATCGCTTCCTCACCGTCGACTGACCGCACGGAACGCCATGTCACACCCCCGGCTCTGCTCCCGCCGCCACCTGCTCCACTCCGGCGCCTTTTCGCTCGCTGGCCTCGGGCTGGCGTCGCTGTTGCGCGACGACGGGCTCCTGGCGGCGCCGGTCAAGCCGCTGGCCGGCGACGAGCTGAGATTCGACCTGCTGCCGAAGACCCCGCCGCAGCCGGCCCGCGCGACGGCGATGATCTCGCTGTTCATGATGGGCGGGCCGTCGCAGATGGATCTCTTCGATCCCAAGCCGCTGCTTTCCCGGTACGACGGGCAGACGTTCCCCGGGGAGATCAAGTACGACAACCTCGCCGAGGCCTCGGCGAAGGTCCTGGGCCCGGGATGGAGATTCGCCCCGCGCGGCGCCTGCGGCATGGAGCTCTCCGACCTCCTGCCGCACCTGGCCGGCGTGTGCGACGACGTCACGCTGATCCGCTCGATGCACTCGGGCGTCAACAACCACGGGCAGGCGCTCTACGCCCTCAACGCCGGCCGGATCAACCCCGGCCGCCCCACGCTCGGCGCGTGGCTCTGCTACGGCCTCGGCAGTGAGTCGCAGGACCTGCCGGCTTACATGGTGCTCGCCCACCCCGGCGGCCTGCCCACCTTCCAGGGGGAGCACTGGACCAACGGCTGGCTGCCGAGCCTCTACTCGGGGACGCTCGTGCGCGCGGGGGAGCCGCGCATGCTCAACCTCGACCCCGCGCCGCTCCTCCGCGGCGCGCCGCAGGCACGGCAGCTCGCGTTGCTCGAGCGCCTCGACGCCGAGCACGCCGCCGCCCACCCCGGCGAGCACGATCTCGACGCGCGCATCAAGACCTACGCCCTGGCGGCGCGCATGCAGTCGGCGGCCAAGGAAGCGCTCGACATCGCCTCCGAGCCCGCCTGGGTGCATCGGATGTACGGCGTCGACGAGCCGGCCACCGCCGACTACGGCACCCGCTGCCTGATCGCCCGGCGTCTGGTGGAGCGCGGCGTGCGCTACGTGCAGGTGCTCAATTCCGGGCAGTCGTGGGACCACCACGGCGGCATCAAAAGCGCCCTCCCGGCGAGCTGCCTGGCGGTCGACAAGCCCTCGGCGGCGCTCGTGGCGGATCTCAAGCAGCGCGGCCTCCTGGGCAGCACGGTGGTCCACTGGGGGGGCGAGATGGGGCGCCTGCCGGTGCTGCAGAACGACGGCGGCCCCGAGAAGTGGGGCCGCGACCACAACACCTACGGCTTCTCGCAGTGGGTGGCGGGCGGCGGCTTCAAGGCCGGCTGCACCTTCGGCGAGACCGACGAATGGAGCCACAAGGCGGTGCAGGACGTGGTGCACCACTACGACTGGCACGCCACGCTGCTGCACCTCTTCGGCTTCGACCACCGGGCGCTCGTCTACAAGCGCGAGGGGCTGGCCGCCTCGCTCACCGACGGGCAGGACGCCCGCGTCGTCGACGGCATCCTCGCCTGACGGCGGGGCCGGGCGATCAGGCCCGTGCCAGATCGAGGAACACGACGTGGGAGGGGTTGCCCACGGCGGCGTAGTGGCCGGTGAAGGCCAGGGCGCCAGTGGCCGCGTCGACCGCGAAGATCGCCACGTTGTCGTCGCGCTGGTTCGCGCAGGCGAGAAACCTGCCGTCGGGGGTGAAGGTGAAGCTGCGCGGGTAGTTGCCGCGCGTCCACTCCTCGCCGAGGTACTCGAGAGTGCCGTCGGCCAGCACGCGGAAGATGGCGATGCTGTCGTGGAGTCGGTTGCCGCAGTAGACGTGGCGGCCGTCGGGGGAGACGAGGATCTCGGAGCAGAAGTTGCTCCCCCGGAAGCCGGGGGGCAACGTGGAGAGCGTCTGTTTCGGCGTGAGCCTGCCCGTCGCCGCCTCCCAGTCGAGCGTGACGACGGTCGAGCCCTCCTCCTGGATCGAATAGAGGCGCGTGGCGTCGGGCGAGAAATGGAAGTGCCGGGGGCCGTCGCCGGGGGGGAACGCGACCACATGGTGCTCCCCCGGCGCGAGCGTGCCCCGCGCGGCGTCGAAGCGCCACACGAAGATTCGATCGAGGCCCAGATCGACGTGGAGCACGTGGCGGCCGTCGGGGGAGGGGAGGATCTGGTGGGCGTGGGTCCGGTCGTGGCCACTGAAGGCGAAGCTCCCCGGCGGGGCGCTGGTCGCGCGCGTGGGCCCGATCTCGCCTGAGTCCTCCTTGACGTCGCTGGCCTCGCCGAGGCTGCCGTCGGCGCGCAGCGGCAGCACCGCCACCGAACCGCCGAAATAGTTGGCGACGAAGAGGTGCTCGCCGTCGGGATGGAGGCTCACGTAGGTCGGCCCCGCCCCGCCGGAGGGAACCGAGCCGAGGAGCGTGAGGTCGCCGGTCGCCCGATCGATGTTCCAGGCGGCCACCGAGCCATGCTTCCCCGGACCGACGCGATCGGTCTCGTGCGCCGAATAGAGCCGCGTGCCGGCGGCGTTCACGGCGAGGCAACTCGGGCTCGTCCCCGACTCGGTGATCCCCGCCTCGGTCCAGGCGCCGGAATCGCGATCGACCGTGAAGCGGTGGATGCCGCGGCCGTTGCCGGGAGGGAGATCCACCTGCGTGGGGAGCGTGTCCTTCAAGGGGGACGAGAAGGTGCCGACGTAGGCCAGGAGGGGTGAAACGTCGGCCGAGGCCGCCGCCCGCCGCGCCGCGAGGGCCGCCGCCCCGCCCCCCGCCAGCGGCAGCGCCGCCGCGGCCCGCGGGAAAAGCTCACGCCGCTGGAAGGCCCGGGCTGTCATGGATCTCCCCCGTGGGGCTGTGGCATACGGAAAGCGGACAACGTTCTGCGGCTCCGGCTCCGGCTCCGGCTCCGGGGACCGCGGACGCGATGCGGGGAACCGGCCCCCGCTCCAGTGTAGCCCGGGGGGCCGCGGCCCCATCGCGGCGAACGCGGGCGGTGCCCCGAGGGCCGGTTTCTTGTGTCGGAGCGGGTCGTGCGTTACATAGCGGAATTCATCCGGGGTGGGAGCGTCACGAGGAACCCGAGCCATGCGACAGGCAAAGCAGCGACAGGCATCGAAGTCACAGGCACCGAAGCACCGCCGCGGGCTCGCGCTCGAGGCCCTCGAGGCGCGGCAGCTGTACTCGGTGACACCCGACAACGTGCCCCGTTCGCTCCACTCCCCGATCGACACCATCCGCACCCCGCAGTTCGTGTCGCTCGGCTGGGACGACAACACCGAGCCCCTGGGAATCGACTGGGTGGTGAAGTCGTTCGGCGACCGCACCGACGCCAAGGGGGGCCCGATCACGACGTCGTTCTACATGAACAGCGTCGGATTCGGCCCGTCGACACCGTCGACCCCCGAGGTACCCCCCGGCGACGGCGAGGGCGCGGGCCTCCTCCTCGGAGCGGATCCGGCCGCCCTCGTCACCGCCTTCAAATCGATCGTGGCGGCCGGGCACGAGGTGGGCAACCACACCTTCGACCACCACGCCCAGGTCCTGATCGACAAGGGGGGCTGGAACGGCATGGTCCAGTATTTGAGCAACCAGGCCACGGTGGCCGACTGGACGACGTTCCTCGTGCAGTGCAACGCCGCCCTCCAGAATCCCGGCGGGCTGGATCTCTCCAAGGTGACCGGCTACCGCTCGCCGTTCCTGGAGTACGGCAAGCATCTCTTCCCGGCGCTGTCGCAGCTGGGATTCACCTACGAATGCTCCATCGAGGCGATCTCCGACGACGACAAGAACTTCCCCTTCCCCTACACGCTCGACGCGGGATCGCCCGACCACGCCGCCGGCGCGAAGGCCGATCCCAAGAATCCCGATTCCTTCGAGGTGCCGGCCACGCCGGGGCTGTGGGAAGTGCCGGCGTATGCGCTGCGCATCCCGGACGCCGTCGAGGAGAAGGCCTACGGCCTCTCCGACGTCGCCGCGAAGCTCCGCGCCGGGTGGGCCTCCATCGGGCCGACCGACGTCCACGTCACCGGCTTCGACTACAACGTCTTCCTCGGCAAGGTCGACGCCCAGGGGAAAAAGACCGGCCCCGCGCTCACCGGCGCCGAGGTGCTCGGGCTGCTCAAGTACAACCTCGACATCCGCCTCGCCGGCAACCGCGCCCCGTTCTGCTTCGGCACCCACTCGCAGTACTACCTCGAATCGTGGGTCGCGGAGAACGCCCCGCACGTGACCGTCGCCGAGATGCGGAAGACGATCACCGACTTCCTCGACTACGCCCGCTCCAAGCCCGAGGTGCGGATCGTCAGCGGCCAGCAGATCGTCGACTGGATGCGGAATCCCGTGCCCCTCGACGACCGCGTGGAGATCCAGGCTCCCCTGTCGGCACCGGGCGTGGTCGCGGTCAACACGCCGAGGATCACCCTCGGCAACCTCTACAGCGGCTACACGACCGAGGTGCGGGTCAACGACGGCCCCTGGACCCGGCTGGTGGTCGACGCGTCGAACAGCGCCGCGCTCCCGCCGCTGCGGCAGGGCATGAACACCGCGGTCTTCCGGCAGTACGGCGCCGACGGCACCTCCTCCACGCTCCAGCCGGTGCGGATCAACTTCGACACCACCCCCCCCGCGCGGCCGCTGGTGGCCCTGCGCCAGGGCCGGCCGGGGGGCCTGACCAACGATCCGACGCTGCGCGTCGCCCGCGTCGACACCGATGCCCGCGTCCAGTACTCCGTCAACGGCGCTCCCTTCAGCGACGTCTACGCCCCCGCCGACGGGCCGACGGTCGTCCGCATCCGCTGCGTCGACGAGGCGGGCAACGTCTCCCGTCCCAGCGCCCCCGTGCGTTTCAGGCTCGACCGCGCCGCCGCGGCCCCGGCGGTGGCGCTGCGGAGCGACACCGGAGAGCCCGGCGACCGGATCACGACCGACGGCCGCCTCGTGGTCACCGGCGCCGAACGGGGCGCCCGGATCGAATACTCGAGCGACGAGGGGCGCACCTGGAAGCCTCGCTTCCAGGCCGCCTTCGGGCGCAACGACGTCCTCGTCCGGCAGCGCGACCGGGCGGGGAATCATTCCGACGCCACCGCCTTCTCCTTCACCAAGGTCTTCGCCTCCGGCACGCTCGACCTGACGCAGGTGCTCGTCCTCGTCGTCAACGAGACTCCCGCCCTCTTCGCCAACAGCGGGAACGTGGCCGTCGGAAGGCCGGGGGGAGAGGGGTGGGACATGGCGTGGTCGCTCATCGAGCCCGACCGATCCGGGAGGGGCACCTCGCTCATGTTCGCCCTCTCGCGCCGCGTCGACACCACCGAGGGCGATCTCCGGCAGTCGTTCTCGTTCTTCATCGGCCCGCAACTCGACCCGATGCCCCTCTTCCCGGATCACTTCGGGCTCATCCAATTCGCCGCCGGGATTCGCGGCGACGGCACCTTCGTGCTGCGGGAACGATTCAAGGGCACCGGCGACATGACCGCCGGGCAGACCAAGGAATTCGACTACGGCCCCATCGACGAACACTTCCGGATCCGCTTCGAACGGGTCCAATGGACCGGCGACGGGAGGCCGATCGCGGTCCTGCGGGTCAGGGGCTTCTACCCGGCCTGAAGACCCCGCCGTCGGCGGCGTGCTAGCATGGCCCCGGGGGGCGGGGAGGCCCCGCCCGCGGAGCGATGCACCCCATGGCGAAACGAATCACGGTGGCGACCGCGTGCCTGCTCCTGGCAGCCGCCTCCGGCGCCGCCGGCGAGACGGCGCCGGCGTCCGCCCCCCCCGACTTCGAGCGCGAGATCCAGCCGATCCTCGCCGAGCACTGCTCGGCCTGCCACGGCGTCGACGCGGCGGCACGGCAGGGGGGGCTGCGCCTCGACGTGCGTGACGGGGCCCTGGCCGGCGGCGACTCCGGGCCCACGGCGATCGTCCCGGGGAAGCCGGCGGAGAGCCTTCTCGTGGCCCGCATCCGTTCCGGCGATCCCGACGCGGTGATGCCGCCGCCGGCGCACGCCAAGCCGCTCACCGCCTCCCAGAAGGATCTCCTCGAGCGCTGGATCGCCGCCGGCGCCGCGTATGCGAAGCACTGGGCCTTCGTGCCGCCGGTGCGGCCGGCGCTGCCGGAGGCGACGCCCCCGCCCACGAACCCCGTCGACGCCTTCGTGCGGGCGCGACTCCCGGCCCACGGCCTCGCCCCCGCGCCGCCGGCCGATCCGGGCACCCTCTGCCGCCGGCTGTGGCTCGACGTCGTCGGCCTGCCGCCGTCGGCCGCCGACGTCGCCGCCTACCTCCGCGACGGCCACGACGCCACCGTGGACAAACTCCTGGCGAGCGAGCGCTACGGCGAGAAGTGGGCGCGGCACTGGCTCGACGTCGCCCGCTACTCCGACACCAACGGCTACGAGAAGGATTCCCCGCGCGAGCAGTGGGCCTGGCGCGACTGGGTGATCGCGGCCCTCAATCGCGACCTCCCCTACGACCGCTTCGTGATCGAGCAGGTCGCCGGCGATCTCCTTCCGGGCGCGTCGCAGGACCAGATCGTGGCCACCGGATTCCTCCGCAACAGCATGCTCAACGAGGAGGGGGCGATCATCCCGGAGGAGTTCCGGATGGTCGAGATGTTCGACCGGATGGACTGCCTCGGCAAGGCCGTGCTCGGACTCTCGATCCAGTGCGGCCAATGCCACACGCACAAGTTCGATCCGCTCACGCACGAGGAGTACTACGGGCTCTTCGCCTTCCTCAACGACACCCACGAGGCGCGCTCGGCGGTGCGCACGCCCGGGGAGGCGGCGACGATGGCCGACGTGCGCCGCCGTCTCGCCGAGGCGGAGGGGGCGATCAAGGCCGCCCGCCCCGGCTGGGAGGGGGAATCGAAGGCCTGGGCCGACGGCGTCGCGGCGACGCTCGTGCCCTGGACGGCGCTCGACTGCGTCGAGCTGGGGAGCGTCGGGGGGCTCAACCATCCCACGCAGGAGGAGGAGCGGCTCGTGCTCACCCTGGGGATGCACGGCCCCGAGATCTTCGTCGTCACCGAGCCGCGGATGACGGGCGTGACGGGGCTGCAGGTGGAGGCGCTCCTGCACGGCGATCTCTTCCAGAACGGCCCCGGTCGGCACGGCCCCTGGGCGCTCGGCGAGGTGGAGGCCTTCGTGCAGCGGCCGGGCGCCGACGCCTGGGAGAAGCTCGCGCTCGTGCATCCCACCGCCGACTTCTCCGAGCCGGAGAGCGCCCCGCCGCCGCCGGCCGACAAGCCGAACGAGCGGCGTTCCATCGGGCCGGTCGCCAACCTCGTCGACGGCAACCACGCCACCTGGTGGAAGGCCGACCGGGGTCCGGAGCGGCGCCACCAGCCCTCGGCGGCGGTGCTCCGCTTCGAGCGGCCGCTCGACTTCCCGGAGGGGGTGAAACTCAAGATCGCGCTCCACTGGCCCGGCACGCCGAGCCTCGTGGGGGCGGCGCGTTTCTCGCTCACCACCGCCCCCGACCCCGCCGCGCCCCCCATCGACCACGCCTGCATCCTGGCCCTGCGCCGGCCCGAGGGGGAGCGGAGCGACGCCGAGCGCGGCGCGATCTTCGAGGCCTGGCGGAAGACCGTGCCGGAGCTCGCCGCCGCCAACGCGGCCATCGACGGGATCTGGCGCGAGATGCCGCCGGCGCACACGACGGTGCTCCACCTCGCCGCACGTGATCCCTCGCGGCGGCGCATCACCCGGCTCCTCGAGCGGGGCGAGTGGATGAAGCCGCTGCACGCGGTGGCGCCGCACGTGCCGGCGGCCCTCCATCCGCTGCCCGCCGACGCGCCCGCCGACCGCCTCGCCTTCGCCCGGTGGCTGGTGGCGCCCGAATCGCCGCTGGCGGCCCGCGTGGCGGTCAACCGCGCCTGGCAGGCGATCTTCGGCCGCGGCCTCGCCGAGGTGCCCGACGACTTCGGCACCCGCAGCCCGCTGCCGGCGCACCGCGACCTGCTCGACTGGCTGGCGGTCGATTTCGTCGAGTCGGGGTGGAGCCAGAAGGCGCTGGTGCGCCGGATCGTCACGAGCGACACCTACAAGCAGTCGTCGCGCGCCGACGCGGCGGCGCTCGCCGCCGATCCGGCCAACCGCCACCTCGCCCGCGGGCCCCGTTTCCGCGCCGACGCCGAGGTGGTACGCGACCTGGCGCTCGCGGTCTCCGGCCTCGTCGTGCACCGCCTCGGGGGGCCGGGGGTGATGGCGCCGGTGCCGCAGAACGTCCTCGACTACAACTACGGCGGGGTGAGTTGGCAGGCCGCCGCGGCGCCCGAGCGCTACCGCCGCAGCGTCTACCTCCACCGCAAGCGCTCGATGCCCGATCCGCTCCTGGCCGCCTTCGATTCCCCCAACGGCGACACCGCCTGCGCGGCGCGGATGCGGTCGAACACGCCCCTGGCCGCGCTCGCCGCCCTGAACGAGCCGGTGTTCGTGGAGGCCGCCCGGGCCCTCGCCCTCCGGGTGCTCTCCGAGGGGGGCGCCGACGACCCGGCGCGCGTGCGCCACGCCTTCGAGCGCTGCACCGGCCGGCCCCCGCGCGACGCCGAGGTGGCGACGATGCTCGACTTCCTCGCCGGCCAGCGCCGGCGCCTGGCCGACGGCTGGCTCGATCCGCGGGCCGTGGCCTCCGGCGACCCGGCCACGCTGCCGGCGCTCCCCGACGGCGCGACGCCGCAGGACGCCGCCGCCTGGACGATGCTCGCCCGCGTGCTGCTGAACCTCGACGAGACGGTCACGAAGAACTGACTCCCCGGACGAACCCATGCGCTCCCTCGCCGCCCTTCTCCACGCCGCCCGCGCCCGGCTGCTCGCCCGGCGCTGGTTCTTCCGCGACTGCGGCCTGCCGCTGGCCGGGATGGCCGCCGCGGTGCTCTCGGGACGTACGCCGGCCGCCGCCGAGGGGGACGCGACGGGCCGCCCGCCCGGTCCGCTCGCGCCCAGGGCCCCGCACTTCCCCCCGCGGGCACGCCGCGTGATCTCGATGTTCCAGGCCGGCGCGCCCTCGCACCTCGAGCTCTTCGACCCCAAGCCCGAGCTCGTGAAGCGCGGCGGCACGCTCCCCCCGGCCGATCTGCTCGAGGGGTACCGGGCCGCGTTCATCAATCCCCAGTCGACCCTCCTGGCCCCCAAGTTCGCCTTCGCCCGCCACGGCGCCTGCGGCATGGAGATGAGCGAACTGCTCCCCTGGACCGGCGCCATCGCCGACCGGATCTGCCTCGTGCGTTCCATGCGCACCGACGCGGTCAACCACGCCCCCGCCCAGATCCTCATGAACACCGGCAGCCAGCAGTTCGGCCGGCCGAGCTTCGGCGCCTGGACGCTCTACGGCCTCGGGAGCGAGGCCGAGGATCTTCCCGGCTACGTCGTGCTCACCAGCGCCACCGGCACCTCCGGCGGGGCGAGCAACTACGGCTCCGGCTTCCTTCCCACGCTCTACGGCGGGATCCCGCTGCGCAACACCGGCGATCCGGTGCTGTTCCTCGCCAACCCGCGCGGCATCGACCGCGAGGGCCAGCGTGCGGCGCTCGACGCGATCCACCGCCTCAACGACCTGGCCCTCGACGCCGTGGGCGACCCCGAGATCGCCTCGCGGATCCAGGCCTACGAGATGTCGTTCCGGCTCCAGACGAGCGCGCCTGAGCTGATGGACCTCTCGAGCGAGCCGCGGCACGTGCTCGACCGCTACGGCATCGCCGACCCGGCCCAGCCCGGCTACGCCCGCAACTGCCTCCTGGCGCGGCGCCTCCTCGAGCGCGGCGTGCGCTTCGTGCAGCTCTTCCACGAGGCCTGGGACACGCACGGCGACCTCGTCGCCCGGATGCGGAAGAACGCCGCCGACACCGACCGCGCGAGCGCCGCCCTCGTCGCGGATCTCGCCGAGCGCGGCCTCCTCGACGACACGCTGGTCACGTGGGGGGGCGAGTTCGGCCGCACCCCGATGAACCAGGGGGGGAGCGACGGCCGCGACCACCACAACCGCGCCTTCTCGATGTGGCTCGCCGGCGGCGGCGTGCGTGCGGGGCACGTCCACGGCGCCACCGACGACTTCGGCTTCAACGTCGTCTCCGACGCGGTGCACGTCCACGACCTCAACGCCACCCTCCTCCACCTCCTCGGCCTCGATCACCTCCGCCTCACCGTCCGCCATCAGGGCCGCGACTACCGCCTCACCGACGTCCACGGCGACATCGTCAAAGAAATCCTCGCCTGACAACTCAAGGAATTCACCCGCTCCGTACCAGCGCGCCGCAGGCTCCGCACTGCCGCCACCCTCACATCTCT